>WFNR01000074.1 GCA_015488485.1 Cyclobacteriaceae bacterium
GCAGATTCTTAACCATGGGGGTAAGTCGTGGGAACATACAGGGTTAACTAAAATAGTGGTTAATTTGTTTCAAATCTAAGATAAAAAATGTCTTACTGCCATCGGGGGCATAATTGGGCATTTCGCAGGCAAATAAATCGGCCGCCAACCGGTGTGCTTCTTCACGAGTAAGTGACTGGTTTTCTCTTACGGCCGAGCGCACCGCCATGGCCCGTGCCAGGTTGTCGGGCTCGGATAGAGAAAGTTCATCCTTATTGTGCTTAAACTGCTCCAGCAGCCCTTCGAACAGCTCTTTTTCATTGCACGGTGGCAAGCCGGCCGGAGTAGCGGTAATCACCAGGCTGTGCCCCCCGAAGTCATCAAAGAGAAAGCCCAGCGCCTGTATCTCTTCGCGCAGGTCATTGACCAGGGCATGGTCGGCCGGGCTGAGCTGCACTTTTACCGGAAACATACATTGCTGGGCATTGCCCTGACGGTGTGCCAGTTGGGCCACAAAGCGCTCGTAAAGAATACGCTGGTGGGCACGCACCTGGTCGATAAGTAGCAGCCCGCCCATGACCGGGGCTGCCAGATAGCGCCCGCCCACCTGAAAAAACTGGTCGCTGTCGGGCAGGGTGATAGCCCGCTGCTGGCGCCCGGCCGGCATAGCGGGGGCATCGTCATAGTTGATCTTCGACTGGCGTATCTCATGGCCTTCGAATAAGGTCTCCCAGTTCTGGCTTTGGCGCTTTTTATCCGACTCCCTGAAAGAAGTATAGGCGCGCTCCTCGGTAGTAGCGGGAGCAGCCGCCTGCTTAAAACTGCCGAAATTGACATCCAGCTCGAAATCCAGGGCCGGCATAATATTATGGGTAGCCAGTGCCTGGCGCACGGCTGCCCGCACCACGCTGTACACCTCCCGCTCGTTAGTAAATTTCACCTCCGTCTTGGTAGGGTGTACATTCACGTCCACCCGGGCGGGGTCGATTTCGATAAACAACACATAAAACGGATGCGTATCGGGAGCCAGCAACCCTTCGTAGGCGTTGAGCACAGCATGGTGCAGGTAGGGGCTCTTGATAAAGCGGTTGTTGACAAAGAAAAACTGTTCGCCCCGTGTTTTCTTGGCCGCATCCGGTCGGCCGGCATAACCGCTGATAGACACCAGGTCGGTCTCTTCGTTGCATTTTACCATTTGCTCGCGATAGGCCTTGCCAAACAGGCCCACTATGCGCTGGCTCAGCTTACCAGCCGGCAGGTTAAAGGTTTCCAGATCGTTTTGGTAGAGCTTAAAAGCTACCTGTGGGTTGGCCAGCGCCACACGGGTAAACTCATCGGTAATGTGGCGCATCTCCACGGCTGTTGACTTAAGGAAGTTTCTGCGGGCCGGTATGTTGTAGAATAGGTTTTTTACCGAAATGGCCGTACCGGCCGCGCAGGCCACCGGCTCCTGGCGCTTTACCTCCGAACCCTCTACGCGGATAAACGTACCCACCTCCTGGTCATGCAGGCGGGTTTGCATCTCTACCTGTGCTACGGCTGCTATGGAGGCCAGCGCCTCACCCCTGAAACCCATGGTGCGCAGGGCGAACAAGTCTTCGGCCTGGCGTATTTTGGAGGTGGCATGACGCTCGAAACTCAGGCGGGCATCGGTCTCGCTCATGCCGCAGCCGTCATCCACCACCTGAATCAGCGCCTTGCCGCCCTCTTTCACGATTACGGTGATATTGCGAGCCCCGGCATCGATGGCGTTTTCCAGCAGCTCTTTAACCACCGAGGCCGGCCGTTGCACCACCTCTCCTGCCGCAATCTGATTGGCGATTGAATCGGGTAAAAGTTGAATGATATCGGACATGCCGATTATTTAAGCAGTATTTTTTTTAGTAACAGCAAAGCCAGGGCTGCTCCTGCGGAAATATAAACAGCTATGTTGCCCCAGAAAAGATACCCCACCGTGGCTCCCATGAGCAACGTCATAATAGTCAGGCGCAGCAGGGCCGAATTATCGGTATCGGCAGAGGTAACCCTGCGGGTAAAAGCCCCCTCGATGCGGGCACGCGGCTGAAACAGGTGGCCGGCCGCCTGCTCGGCCTCTATTTGCTGCCGGATACGCTTCCTGCGCTCTTCTATCTCTTCCTTGATAGGGTCGTAATAGCGCGGCTCATAATGAAACCGGTTGTGGGCGGGAATTTTTATGATGGATGGTAACTTCATATCCGGGAATTGGCTTACCTTAACGGCATTTACAAAATTACGGTATTATTTTTATTTTTTAGCTACCATGCGTGTACGGTTGGCAGTAATTCTGGCAGTGATTCTGACCTCCGGCCTGTTGGCCGTTTTGCTGAGCGGGGGCAAACCGCCTCCTACCGGCTGTCCGGCCCTGACTGCCGCACCCCCCGATTCGGCCGGCCTGGCTGCCGACACCCTGGCACTGATGGATACCCTGATAGCCCATGCCATCCGGGCGCAAGCCATGCCCGGTTGCCGCGTGCTGGTAGCCCGTAATGGCCGCATTGCGTGGGACAAAGCCTACGGTTACCTTACCTACGACAGCCTGGTGCCGGTAACACGCCACACCTATTACGACCTGGCTTCGCTCACCAAGGTGCTGGCCACCACCCCGGCTGTCATGCACCTGTATGAGCAGGGCCGAATACGCCTGGGCGACCCGCTGAGCAACTACCTGCTCTACCTGTTTAATACCGACAAGGCAGCCATTACCATTCGCCAGACACTGGCCCACCAGGCCGACCTTTATCCGTACCTGCCTTTCTGGCAATATGCCCTTGAGGCCGGCATGCTAACGACTGACAGCAGCCACCTCATCTGGCAACAGCCGGCCCTGCGCGATTCGGTTTTGCACTGGGCTGCCACTTCACCGCTGTTCAGCGCAGTGGTGGATAGTGTAAACCATGCCCAGTATATGTACAGTGATCTGGGGTTTCTATTCCTGCAGGACCTGATAGAAAGGCAAACCGGACAACCGCTCGACAGCCTGGTGGAGCGCCTTTTTTACCGGCCGTTGGGCATCGGCCTGCGCTATAACGCCTGGCGCACGATAGCGCCCGACAGCATCGCCCCCACCTTTGACCGCGAACTGCGGAACCAAAAGCTGCAAGGTGTTGTTCATGATCAAAATACCGCCTTATTGGGTGGCGTGGGTGGTCAGGCCGGCTTGTTTGGCCGCGCCCGCGATGTAGCCGTCATGCTACAGATGATGCTGCAAAAAGGGTGCTATGACAACAAAAGATATTTCAGCGAAAAAACCGTGAACACTTTTCTTCAACGCCCTTACCGCCACAACCGCAGGGCACTGGGCTGGGATCGCCCCGGCCCCGAACCCAACGGGCCGGTAAGCCGGCTGGCTTCCGACAGTACCTTTGGCCATAGCGCCTTTACCGGCTGCAGTATTTGGGCAGATCCGCAGGAAAAGCTCATCTTTGTGTTCCTGGCCAACCGTATTTATCCCGATGACCGCCACAATAAACTGGCAGATATGAATATAAGAACCCGCATTCAAGACCTGGTTTACCGGGCGCTTATTAACCGCAAAACACCCATAGAGAAATGAAGATAGGCATAGTCTGTTATCCGACCTACGGAGGCAGTGGCGTAGTAGCCACCGAGCTAGGCAAAGCGCTGGGCGAAAATGGCCATCAGGTGCATTTTATCACCTATAGCCAACCCACTCGACTCGATTTTTTCAATCCGAATGTTTTTTACCACGAAGTAACCTTCGAGAACTACCCGCTTTTTAAATACCCGCCCTATGAGATGGCCCTGGCCAGCAAGATTGTGGATACGGCTATTCATGAAGACCTCGATATCCTGCATGTACACTATGCTATACCGCACGCCTCCTCGGCTTTTATGGCGCGCAACATCCTGCAGGAACGGGCCGGCAAGCACCTGCCTTTTATTACTACCCTGCACGGCACCGACATTACCCTGGTTGGGCGCGACAAGACCTATGAGCCGGTGGTGAGTTTTTCGATCAACGCCTCCAATGGGGTAACAGCCGTATCGCAAAACCTGAAAGAGCGTACCCTGCAGCATTTTCAGGTAAAACGTGAAATCAGGGTTATACCCAATTTTGTGGACTTCAGGCGTTTTTCCAAAAGGCCCAAGGAGCATTTCAAAAAGGCCATCTGCCCCAACAACGAGCGGCTGATCATCCATACCTCCAACTTCCGCAAGGTAAAACGGGTAGAAGACGTATTGCATGTTTTTAAACTGATAAACGAAAAAACACCTGCCAAACTGCTGCTGGTGGGCGATGGTCCGGAGCGCCCGCGCATGGAAAACCTGGCACGGGAGCTGGGCATAACCGAAGATATACGCTTTTTGGGTAAGATAGATGAGGTGGAAGAGGTGCTCTGGGTAGCCGACCTGTTTTTAATGCCCTCGGAGCAGGAGAGTTTTGGCCTGGCAGCCCTGGAAGCAATGGCCTGCGAGGTACCGGTGGTATCAACCAATGCCGGTGGCATACCCGAACTGAATGTGCATGGAGTTACCGGCTGCGTAACCGAGGTGGGCGATATTGAAGGAATGGCCAACCACGCCCTTTTGGTGCTGGATGAAAAAAATTTGGATAAGTTTAAAGCCAATGCCCTGGAGCATGCCAAAAAATTTGACCGCAGCAAGATCGTGCCCATGTATGAGGAGTTTTACGAAGAGGTGCTGCGCAATGGCAAGGTATAAGGCAGTGTTGCAGGCAAGATTTGCACTTTTTTCGCTCGAAAATGCTATCTTTGCATGATACTATGAAATGAATTGTTATGTCTGTAGAAGTAGTTCCGCACAATAAAGGAAGTAAAAGATTATTTGAGAACAAGTTTCTTGAGCGCCTGACGCGTACGCATATCGCCATCCCTATTACTCTGTTTATTGTTTATGCAGGGGCGTTGTTGTATTACAACATCAAGAGCGTGGGTACGCTCAATGCCTGGCAAACTACCGGTTTGTTTTTTGCCGGTCTGCTGGTCTTTACCCTGGTAGAATACCTGGTGCACCGCTATATTTTTCATATTGACACCTCTACCGAGCGTAAGGCAAAATTGCAATACACGCTGCACGGGGTGCACCACGAATACCCCAAAGATAAAGAACGCCTGGCCATGCCGCCTATTATGAGTATAACTATTGCCACACTGTTGTTATTTGTGTTCAGGTTGTTTATGGGCGACCTGGTATTTGCTTTTTTACCCGGTTTTCTGCTAGGGTATGCTGCCTACCTGTTTACCCATTATATTCTTCATGCCTATAAAGCCCCGAAAGGCTTCTTCAATTTCTTATGGGCCAATCATGCTATCCATCATTACAAAGACCAGACGGTTGTATTCGGGGTAACCTCCCCGCTTTGGGATTATGTGTTTGGCACCATGCCCAAGAAAGACAAGAAATAACAAGAAGCCGGCCCGACCGGCTTTTTTTATGAGCTACCATAAAAAAGTTGTTCTCCGCCCAATACCGGCTTGGAAAAGGCTGATTTGAAAATCTCAAAGAAAACGGCTAAATTGGATGTAAAAATCTTACAACCTAACTTGTTTCGTTATGTCTGGCGTATTGGCAATTATCCAAAACCTTAATGAAAAGAACGACCTGGCCTATGCATTAATGCGTATCTTTTTGGGCCTGGCATTGTTTATCAGAGGTGTTGTTTTCTTTAGCAATCCTGGGGCTCTCATTGAGCTTGCCGGTGATGAATCGCTGTATATGTGGTTCTCCTATGTTACCATTAGTCACCTGGCCGGTGGGCTTTTACTGGCTGCGGGCTTCTTTACCCGCCTGGGGGCCTTGCTGCAGATTCCGGTGTTGTTCGGGGCTGTTTTTGTGGTGTCGGCTCAGGAGGGATTGGCCACGGCCAATCAATCGTTGGAGCTGGCGGCTTTGGTGCTGTTTATGCTAGTTATTTACTTTATTTTTGGATCCGGCAGTTTGTCTTTGGATGAATATCTTGCCAAGAAAAACAGTGATAAATCCAAGCTGGCCCGTGTTTGAGATTCCTTGAAGCGTTACCCGAACCTGGCTCTCTTATAGCAATGCAGCACGGGTGTGCAAAGGTACGTATATTTTGCCGTCAGGATCACAAAATCTTATTCTGTATTTTTCAGCCGGAGACGAGAACCAGGTTATGAGTTGCTGGCATTGTTAGCTACCGGAAGTTTGTTCATATGTTTTCAGAAAAGTTTCAGGAGTGAGTACCGGTAAGGCTGATTTTTTAAAATCTTTGATATTTCTTGTAACAATTATGTCAATATTTTTATATGTCAATGCAGTAAAAAATTGTATAGCGTCTTCGAAATCTTTAAAATCGGAGTGGAGAGCTGATAGAATTACTTTTTCATCCACTTGCAGTATCCGGATCAATTCAGTTAGTTCCTTTAATTTGGATATTATTGTTTTATGAGAAGCATATTTGGATAAAACATAGTAAACGTTACTAAAACAGAGGGGAGAAGAATATCCTTTTATTTTCTTGTAAGCGATAAGAGAAAATATCCTGGCAGCATGCTGAGAAAATGGCTTTCGATCTATTAAAAAATCGATAATCACATCGCTATCAAGAAATAAATTATTCATTCAAATATTTCTTTGTTAATTGTTCAGAGAGATCGGATTTGTAATCCAGATTTTCAGGAGCCCGGATTGCGCCCAATAAAGATTTAACTATGGGAGGATAGTCTTGATTTTCCGTTTGTTCTTTACTGGTGAGAATTTTAAAATAATTTTCAACCAAGTCAGATAGGCTTCTTCCCCGGGATCTGGCATATAACTTTGCTTTTTGGGCCAGGTCTTTGTCAACATTTAGAGTAAGTTTAGAATTCATGCCTGCATGGGTTATTTTACTACAAAAATACGTAAGAAAAATTAAAAAAGTTACGTAAAAAAACTCCAGACCATGCTAACATGATATAACAAAGGCCGCCTGCCGGCAGCCTTCCTCTTGTGGCCCTGCTGTTCCGCCCATTACGGGCGGAAGTACCAGCGCCCCCCCCGGCTACCCTTGAACGCTAAAATTTGTGCGTTCCTTTTTAAAACAGCAAAGGCCGCCTGCCGGCAGCCTTCGTCTTGTGGGCCCTGCTGTTCCGCCCAATGCGGGCGGAAGTACCAGCGACCCCCGGCTATTCATAACGCTCTAACAGACGCGTTACCAGATTCTCATGCTGCAATAAATCTTCTATGTATTTACGGCTCTTCCTGCGCTTAATAGCACGCTCGATAGATAACGCTTGCGAACGATTCCGGCAGGTAATAGTCAACCGCAATTCCCAATCCTGTGCTTTAGATGTATAGCTGCCCCGATAGTAACCACTGCGATGTCGTCTTAGCCGATCTTCAACATCAGGCGTCTCACCAACATAATAGCGGTTTAGCTGCGCACTGTATATGATATATATGTAATGCATCTCTCCCTATAAACAACGAAGGCCGCCTGCCGGCAGCCTTCCTCTTGTGGGCCCTGCTGGATTCGAACCAGCGACCCCCTGCTTGTAAGGCAGGTGCTCTGAACCAACTGAGCTAAGAGCCCGAGAAATAACCCGTTGTTCAACGGGACTGCAAATGTAGTATAGAATTTAATATTGCCAAATTTTTACGTGCGATAAGCCATCTTTTTTGCGTTAAGATTTTTGTACCGGTAAACCGGCTATTCCTTATTTCGTTAGTATCTTTCGCCCCGGTAAGCAAACAACCCGATGCGTCTGCTAAAAAAAATACTTACATGGACCCTGCTCATCCTGGCGGCTATCGTAACGGGTAGCGCCCTGGCTGTCTATTTTTACAAAGACCGCATCATTCGCCAGGTAGTTAACGAACTCAACAAAAACCTGCAGGTGCCGGTGGCTGTAGAGCACGTAGATATCGACCCTTTTTATGGCTTGCCCTATATGGCTATTGCTTTCGACAACCTGGTGTTGCCGTCCGGTGCCGACAAGCCACTGATCAGGGCGCGTAAAGTTTATGTAGTACTGAACCCTATTACCGTATGGCGTGGCAAGCTGGAGTTTGAGCGCCTGGCCATTAAAGACGGAGAAATAAACATTTTATTCGACAGCCGGCAAAAAGGCAATTATGAAGATATTTTTCAAATTAATAAGGATTCCGGTAGAACAAGCACCTCGCTCAACCTGCGCTCTTTCGTGCTGGAGAATATCACTTTGCGCTATCAAAGCCAATTTACCGGGACAAGCCAAGCCTGGCAGGTTGAACACCTAAGGAGCCGGCTGTCGGTCGATAGCACCCTGGTACATGTGAGCATGCAAAGCCAATTGGCTCTGCATAGCATCAGCATGCGCCAGTGGCAAGGGCAATGGCAAAAGCCGCACGTCTGGCAGGCCAAACTTCAGCTGGCCTACCTGCCGCAGGAAGAGAAACTCATTATCAGCCCCTCTACCCTGCAAGCCAACGATGCAACCTTGCAGATAGCCGGCTCTGCTTTGCTGGGTACCCGGCCTTATATTGAGTTAAATGTCAAGGCCCACGGCCTCACCATCAGGCAGGTGGCCACCTATTTCCCCGCGCGAATAGGCAAGCAACTGGCACCCTATAAGAGCAAGGGCAATATTGCTTTTGAAGCACAATTAAAAGGCCCGATAGAGGCGCACCGGCAGCCCGCTCTGCAAGCGCAGCTCAGCTTTGACAACGTGGAGATCTATCACCCTACCCTACAGGCCCGTATGCGCGATCTTAACTTCACCGCCCATCTGAATATGGATGATATAGGCAATCCGGCCACAGCCCGGTTGACCATCGAACAAATTCTGGGCAGATTACAGGCACAACCTTTTGAAGCCGGCCTTACCGTATATAACCTGCAAAATCCCTCTTACCATTTCCATTTCAAAGGCCTGGTTAGCGCCAATTGGCTGCTGGCACTTGGGCAAAACCCATTGGCAGAAAGGGCTTCCGGAAATATTGCGCTTAATATACAAGGCTCCGGGAAATGGCTGGCTGCCGCAATGCCCGACTACACGTTGTCAGGCACAGCCACCCTGCAGGACCTGCAACTGCCGCTGCACGATACCTTGACTATCGAACACATCAACGGGGTGGTACAGTTTGACAACCAGCAAATCGGCCTCAGCGACCTGCAACTGCAGTGGCTCAAATCCGATATTACTTTCAACGGTTTCTTAAACGGCCAACTTCAATCAGGTCGTCCTTTTACCCTGCAAGCCGATGCCCGGGCACATTATCTGGATATCAGCGATATTGTGGCGCTGGCAAATGCCTTGAATCAGTCCGGCAATACCGATAGCACAGCTCTAAATTTGCAGCCCGACCTGGAGTTGACCTGTGTGGTTGACAAGCTGGTTTTCAAACGCTTTCGCGGCCAGAATATCAGTGGCGAGCTCCACTATCAAAACAACACCCTGGAAGTAATAGATTTGACCGGAGAAACCTTGAGTGGCAGTGCGCGCCTAAACGGGCACCTGCAAATACAGCCCGACAAGGACGAAATATTCATAGAAGCTCATGCACTAACAAAAAATGTATATCTCGATAGCCTGTTTTATGTGTTCAATAACTTCGATCAGGACTTTATCAGGGCCAAACATCTGGGTGGCAGGCTGTTTGCCGATGTGCACACCAAAATGTATTTCAACAAAGACTGGCACCTGCAAAGAAACAGGTTATTTGCCGAAGGTAAAATACGTATTGAGAAAGGAGAACTTAATGATTTTGAGCCCATTATGGCACTGGCTCCCTATTTGACTGCCGATCAGGAAAACCTGTCGAGACTGCGCTTTGCCAATCTCGACAATTATATTACAGTACGCCATGACACGGTATTTATTCCGGAAATGAGTATCCGCACCAATGTGAGGAATATAGCCCTGGGCGGTTACCAAACTCTGGACGACCATATTAACTACCAGGTTGCCGTTCCTGTTATTACCGAACGAGTGGATAAGGACGAGGCTTTTGGCGCAATCAAGAAGTCATCGAGTGGTATGCCAAACCTACTCTTTGTCATCAAAGGCACAACCTCCGATTACAAAGTTCGTTATGACCTGAAGAGGGCCACCGGCAATGTGCTGAAGCTTTTGGATGTAACGAAAATATTTAAGAAAAAAGAAACGGATGAACTGGACAGTACCTTTTTGGAAGATGAAGAATTTGACTGGAGCAATTAGACTTTACCAAAATTCCATTAGATTTTTCCAATAAAATTTAATTTGTAAGAAAAAAGTGAGAAAATAAATTTGACTTGTGTTAGTAATTGATATACCTTTAAAGTTATGAAAAAGTTGGCATTAATATTGGCTGTCGGAGTTTTGTTTGTCGCATCATCGTGTACTTCGTACACCTGCCCTACTTATTCCAAGGCAGATATGAAGAAAACAGAGCGACCGGCACAGAACAAGCTCTAAATATTTCCCTATATCAACAAGGGAATAACGAGGTATATGCCTTTAAGCATATACCTCGTTGTTTTTATTTTGTTTCGAACTACAAATTTTACCAGTTATCTGAAAATCAAGCTATTCCAGGCTAACTGTTTCATAGCGTGGATACTTTACTTCATAAGAAAACGTAAGCTCCCTTTGCTCATCAGGCTGTAGCGGTAGTTGCCATTTAATTATTCCCGTATCCTTGTTAAGTTGCCCTTCGCCATCAGACAAAACATATACATTGATGCTGTTATTGACCGATACGGGTATCTGGTCGAGTATATTCACCATAATGGGTTGCGCTTTGTTGTTACGGACGGTAAGCCTGATACCGGTGCGCTCTACTTTATTATTGCCAAAGGCCTTTCTTTTGGTAAACTCAGCCATTTTTTCGCGCTTTATGACCACGCTCCGGTCGCGACCCAGCGATAACCGCAAGGTATCGCCAAATGAACCGGTTTCGAGAATTGATTTGCCTACAAAGGCCTGTTCAAAATACAGGTTGGCCTCCCCTTCCAGAAAACCAAGCTTGTTCCAATCGTAAATCTTGGCTATCAAAAACACCGAAGAGTTGAGTTTAGGCACTGTAAAGTACTCAAACATGGCTTCTACCTCATACTGTTGCAAATCGATCAGCAGCGGTTGCGCATTCGATTTAAGCGAATAAGGCTCATCGATCACAAAGTCAACCGAAGTCTGATTTTGCACCCGTACCCCCTGGATAAGCGTTTTCTGGTAAGAAGGGCGGCTGCTTGCTCTAACAGAGCTGTTACCCCTGATCGATACCCCCGCAACTCTACCGCTCAGTTTATCGGCTCCAATGGTAGTAGTACTGTAGCCCAGCGAAGCCTTTTCCCGGCTAATTCCTAAAGCCGTCACTACCACTTCATTCAGTTCTTGTGTATCCGGCTGTAGCGCCACATCTATTACGCGGCTGCCGTCCAATTCCTCCTCCTGCGTTTGCATACCGATAAAGGAGAACACCAGCGTGGTAGCATTGTTGGGCAACACCAAAGAGTAGTTGCCTTCGAAATCGGTCACGGCCCCGGTGGTGCTGCCTTTTACCACTACATTGACACCCGGTATAGGGCTGCCGTCCTCGGTCGAAACAACCCTCCCCCTGATCTCATTAAGGCGGTTGTTGCCATCCCAAGGGTTATTGTATGCACCAAAAATATTGTCGGCCGGCCTGGACAAGCGGTCATAGTTCAACTTCCACACTGGCAGCTCAGGTGCCAGGCCGGTTTCGTTGGCATCGATGTTGGAAAATATCAAGCGCACATTCTTCCAGTCTTCACCGGTATTCTGATAAAGGCTGGCTTTGTAGTCTATCTCAATCGGACTGGCTACATCCCGGGCACGGATATCATATTTGGGAAACCAACCGGCATTGCCGGCCAAGTAAGATATCTTAAAAGTAGCCTTGCCGGCTTTCAATACGCGCAACACCAGATGAATCTCACTATTGGGCTTTTCATCCTTACCAACAAGTTGTTGCAATTCCGCCTGATATTTATTCAGTTGCTTATTGAACTCCTTCTGGTGATTTTCTGACTGCATCTTGCTCTCACAAGCCGTCTGCAGTTCGGTCTCATAAAACCGCAGTACCTTCTGCAGCTTTTCCACATCACCCAGTTTGGCCGGGCTTATCTTTTTGTTGCTATTCAAAAAATCAATCTTTTGCTCCAGCAGTTCCATCTGCACGGCCGCCTGCTGCAAGGCCGCCTGTATAGTTTTAATCGAATCACTTAGCAGTTGTGTGCGGGCGTGCTTTTGCCGTACCGACAGAAAATCGAACTGGTGATTGACGGCCAGTATCTTAAAATCACCCTCACCCCTTACCTGGATACTTTTCTTATCCATATAAGGCGACAACTGCTTCATTATCAAGGTGGTATCACCGGGTAGCAGATAGATGCTTCCCGTACGGGTGATCTCAGCGCTGTGCAGAAAGACTTTTACCTGCTTGATAGTGGTTTTAAAATGATCGGGCTTTTCGGGCTGGGCATAGGCCAAAGAGCAAAGCATCCCCAGCAAAAGGAAGTAGAACTGTTTCATAGCGTTCGTTTTTAGGTGAGACAAAAACGAATCAGCACTTTGACAATAAGCAAGGGAGGCTTTCCTTACACCTACGGGAATAACCGGAAGCAGGTTGTAAGAGATGGCTTATTTTTCTGTAAACCAATTAGTTATAAAAAAAAATATCGACTAAACTTTTACACACACATTCTTGGTTTCGGTAAAAAACTCCAGGGCGTGCATGCCACCCTCCCGGCCCACGCCCGATTGCTTCATGCCACCGAAAGGTGTGCGCAGGTCGCGCACCAACCAGCAGTTGATCCACACAATGCCGGCTTGCAGGGCGGCCGCCACACGGTGGGCACGCTGCAGGTTGCTGGTCCATACCGTGGCCGACAGCCCGTAACCGGTGCCATTGGCCAGAGCCAGCGCCTCTTTTTCCGTAGCAAAGGGCTGCACCGTTACCACCGGGCCGAAGATCTCTTCCTGGTTGGTGCGGCAGCCGATATCCAGGCCGGTGATAATGGTAGGCTGCACAAAATAACCATTACGGCAACGCCCCTCCGGCACCACCCGCTCACCTCCGGCTACTATGGTGCCGCCTTCCTCCTGCGCCAGGCGGATGTAATCGAGTATCTTGTGCATATGGGCTTCCGACACCACCGCTCCGGTTTTGGTGGTCTCCTCCAGCGGGTCGCCCACCTGCATCTTGCGCACCTTGGCCACAAAGGCATCCATAAACTTATCATACACCTCCTGCTGCACATAGATGCGGCTGCCGCACAGGCATATCTGCCCCTGGTTGGCAAAAGAAGAGCGTAACGTAGTGGCCAGGGCCTCATCCAAATCGGCATCGGCAAAGATGATATTGGGGTTTTTGCCGCCCAGCTCGAGCGACAGCTTCTTGAACATCGGAGCCGCTTTGGCTGCTATGCGCTGGCCGGTAGCCGTGCCTCCGGTAAAAGAAATAGCCGGCACATCAGGATGTACCACAATGGCTTCGCCCACCTTATTGCCGAGGCCATGCACGATATTCAGCACCCCGGCCGGCAAGCCAGCCTCTATACAGATCTTACTCAACAAAAAGGCCGTCATCGGGGTTACCTCCGAGGGCTTGGCCACCACCGCATTGCCAGCCGCCAGAGCCGGGGCAATCTTCCAGGTAAACAGGTAAAGCGGCAGGTTCCAGGGCGAGATACAGCCGGCCACCCCCACCGGCTGGTGCAGGGTATAATTCAGCCCCTTGTCAGGGGTAACATAAGCCTGTGAGGTGAAGTTGATAATAGCGCTGGCAAAATACCTGAAGTTGGCTGCCGCCCTTGGTATATCCACCGTGCGGGCCAGGGCTATGGGCTTGCCGTTGTCGATGCTCTCGGCCCGCGCCAGCTCTTCGAGGCGCTGCTCTATCAGGTCGGCAATGCGATGCAACAGGGCCGAGCGCTTTTCGATGGGGGTGGCGGCCCAGGCGGGGGCTGCGCGGGTGGCCGCGGCCACCGCCAAAGCCACATCCTGCTCATCCGAATCGGGCAACTGGCTGTAGGCGGTGCCGGCTGCCGGCTCTATGTTGTCGAGGTAGTGTCCTGACACAGGGGGTGTCAGCTTACCATCAATATAGTTGCTTAGCTTTTCCATAGTAGCCATGATTACAAACAGTTGGTACGGCCGCCATCTACCGCTATGCTCACCCCATTGATATAGCCGGCAGCCGGAGTGGCCAGAAAGGCCACTGCCGCGGCCACCTCGTGCGGTTCGGCAAAACGACCGGCCGGGATGCTCTTCTTCATCTTCTCGGCTTCGGTAGCGGCATCGGTACCACGCCTGGCGGCCCAGGCTTCAAACAAGCCGAAAAGGCGCTCGGTCTTGGTGGCCCCCGGCAACACGTTGTTAACAGTGATGCCATCCTTAGCCAGTTCCATAGCCAGCGTCTTGGACCAACTGTTTACCGCCCCGCGGATGGTATTGGATACACCCAGATTAACAATAGGGGCTTTGATAGAGGTGGAAATAATATTGATAATACGACCATAGCCTTGTTGCCGCATAAAGGGCACCACAGCCTGCGCCAGCAACTGGTTGTTAATCAGGTGGTTGTTAAAAGCCAATCTGTATGCCTCGATATCCGCCTCAATAGCCGGTCCGCCCGGAGGGCCTCCGGTGTTGTTGACAAGAATATGAAAGTCATTTTTCTTCGCCACCGCCTCCCTCACCTGTGCCGGATGGTCGAAATCAGCTACCAGATAGCCATGCTGCTGGTCCTGCGGAGTGGGCAGCTCGCTGCTGCGCTGCGCCAGGGTGTCGGGGTTGCGTGCCAGCAAGGTGACCTCCGCTCCCAGAGAAGCCAGCTCGCGGGCTGCCGCCCAGCCGATGCCCTGGGTGCTGCCGCAAACCAAAGCTTTTTTATTATGCAGGTTCAAATCCATATCGGGTAAAAGTTTGTGAAAAGTAAAGATAAACATGATTTGGCTACCAGCGCGGCCGGGGCGGTCAATTTTTCCCACCGGCTGCCTGGCACCTGCCATAATTCCGCAAAAAATATTACTTTAGCCAAAACAACCTGTTCGTACTATGGCTATAAGACGCCCCTTTAGTTTTAAACAGTGGATTGACGAGCACCGTCATCTGCTTAAGCCCCCGGTAGGTAATCAGGTGGTATATGACGACAACCGCGATTTTATTGTGATGGTGGTAGGCGGCCCCAATACACGCAAAGACTATCATTATAACGAAACCGAAGAGTTTTTTTACCAGTTGGAAGGCGATATCACGCTGAAAATCATAGAAGACGGCCAACCGGTGGATATTCCCATCAGGGAGGGTGAGATTTTCCTGCTGCCGCCCAAGGTGCCGCATTCGCCCCAGCGGCCGGCCAATACAGTAGGGTTGGTGATGGAAATCAAGCGCAATCATGGCGAGCAGGACGGCTTTATGTGGTTTTGCGAGAATTGCCACAACAAACTGTATGAAGAATATTTTGAATTGACCGACATCGTCAAGCAACTTCCTCCGATCATGGAGAAATTTTATTCATCTGAAGACCTGCGCACTTGCAGCAAGTGCGGCACAATCATGGAAAAGCCTTGAGCCGTACACAGCCGCTTACCGTTGACATCCACACCCATATCCTGCCCAGGACCTGGCCCGACCTGCGCGAGCGCTATGGCTATGGTGGCTTTATCAGGCTGGAGCACCACAAGCCGTGCTGTGCCCGCATGATGATGGATGAGAAGTTTTTTCGCGAAGTGGAAGAAAACGCCTGGGATGCCGAGGTGAGAATGCACGAATGCGACCGCCATCAGGTGGATGTGCAGGTGCTCTCTACCGTACCGGTGATGTTCAGTTACTGGGCCAAGCCCGAGCATGCCCACGACCTGGCGCAAATCCTGAATGACCATATTGCCGGAGTAGTGCAAAAATACCCGAAACGCTTCGTAGGGCTGGGCACCCTGCCCATGCAAAGCCCCGACCTGGCTATCCGTGAGTTGGAGCGGTGCCTGGATATCGGCCTGGCCGGAGTGCAGATAGGCACCCATATCAACGAGTGGAACCTGGATGCCCCCGAAGTGTTTGAGGTGCTGCAGGCGGCTGAAACGCTGGGTGCGGCCGTGTTCGTACACCCCTGGGATATGATGGGTAAAGACCAGATGCCCAAATACTGGCTGCCGTGGCTGGTGGGCATGCCGGCCGAAACCGCCCGCGCCATCACCTCGCTGATTTTTTCGGGTACCCTGGAGCGCCTGCCCAACCTGCGCCTGGCCTTTGCTCATGGCGGGGGCTCCTTCCCGGCCACCATCGGGCGTATCGAGCATGGCTTTAAGGTACGCCCCGACCTATGTGCGGTGGACAATGACGTGAACCCACGTGCCTATCTGGGGCGCTTCTACCTGGACTCCCTGGTACATGACAAAACCATGCTGCAGTACATTGTAAACCTGGTAGGCCGCGATAAAGTGGCCCTGGGCACCGACTACCCCTTTCCGCTGGGTGAACTGGAGCCCGGCAAGCTGATAAAATCGGCCGGCTTTGATGCGGCCACCGAAGCCAAGCTGCTGGGCGAAAACGCCATGCAGTGGTTGGGGCTGGATAAAGCGGCTTTTCTATGAGCAACACGGTTATTATCGACTCAGAGATAAACAATCTGTTTCTTCAGGTTTATGACCTGACCCTTTCTTTTGCAACTGGAGGGGCTTCCAAATCACAACAAATGAATCTTTTTGAATGAGTAATTACGAATTTAGTCAATCCTTTGCCGCCCAGCTCGACAAGGACGATGAGTTGTCGCACTTCCGTAATATGTTTCATATACCCCGGCAAAACGACCGGGAAGTACATTATTTTACCGGCAACTCCCTCGGCCTGCAACCCAAAGCCGCCAAAGAGCTGGTAATGGAAGAACTGGACGCCTGGGCTGAACTTGGTGTGGAAGGTCATTTTGAGGGCAAACGTCCGTGGTTTCATTACCATAAGTTTACCAAAAATATGATGGCCCGCCTGGTAGGCGCCCTGCCCAGCGAGGTGGTAGTGATGAACAGCCTGACCGTCAACCTGCACCTGTTGCTTATCTCTTTTTACCAACCCGACAAAACGCGCTACAAGATTATCACCGAGGGCGGGGCTTTCCCTTCCGATCAGTATGCGCTGGAATCGCAGGTGCGGCTGCATGGCTTGGACCCTGACGAAGCCATCATTGAGCTGGTGCCGCGGGTGGGTGAGCATACCCTGCGTACCGAAGACATCCTGGCAGCCATTGATGAGCACGAAAAAGAACTGGCCCTGGTGCTGATGGGAGGCGTACAGTATTTTACCGGCCAGCTCTTCGACATGAAAACCATTACCGCGGCCGGCCATGCTGCCGGGGCCAGGGTGGGCTTCGATCTGGCACATGCTGCCGGCAACGTGGTGCTGCAACTGCACGACTGGCAGGTGGATTTTGCCGTATGGTGCACCTACAAATACCTGAATTCCGGCCCCGGCAACCTGGGAGGCGCCTATGTGCACAACCGCTATGCCAACGACCCTTCGCTGCCGCGCCTGGCCGGCTGGTGGGGCTATAACGAGCAGCAGCGCTTTATGATGAAAAAAGGCTTTGTGCCCATGCTGGGTGCCGATGGCTGGCAACTGAGCAATGTAAATGTACTGTCGGCAGCCGCCATCATCGCCTCGATGGAGGTCTTTCATAAGGTTGACCCCCGCAAGCTGCGCAGAAAGAGCATACAGCTTACCGGTTATGCCGAATATTTGATCAACGAGGTCATCCGCCAGAGCGGTCTGCAGGCAGAGATCATCACCCCGGCTGACCCGGAAGAAAGAGGTTGTCAGTTGTCGCTGGCCTTTGGCGAAAAGGGCCGGGCAGTTTATGAGCACCTGAGCGCGCAAGGCATCATCGTGGACTGGCGCGAACCTTACCTGGCCGGAGAGCCGGGGGTAATCCGCCTGGCACCGGTACCTTTGTACAATACTTTTACCGATGTCTATCAGTTTGGTCTTAAATTAGCAGAGGCAATAGCACAAGCGCCATGATGCACAAAAAACACATCACCATAATAGGAGCAGGCCTGGTGGGCTCGCTGCTGGCCGCCTATCTGCAACAGCGAGGGTACCAGGTAGATGTATATGAGCGCAGGCCCGACCTGCGCAAAGCCAGCATCCGGGCCGGTAAGTCTATCAACCTGGCACTCAGCGACCGCGGTTGGCGAGCCCTGGCCCAGGTAGGCATCGAAGAGCAACTGCGGCAACTGGTGATACCCATGCCTGGACGCATGATCCACGACAAGCAGGGGCAGCTCAACTTCCAGCCCTACGGCAAAACCGGCCAGGCAATCAATTCGGTGTCGAGAGGGGGGCTCAATGCGCTGCTGATGGACAGGGCCGAAGAGCTGGGGGCCAGGTTTCATTTTGAGCATAAATGCACGGGGGTGGACTTTGAGCGTACCATCGCCTACCTGCACCATCAGGATGTGTCGCTGGAAATCCATGCCGAGCTGATTTTCGGGGCCGATGGCGCTTATTCGGCCGTACGCCAGGCCATGCAAAAAACCGATCGTTACAACTACTCGCAGCAATATATCCCGCATGGCTACAAGGAGCTGTCGTTTCCGCCCACCGCCAAGGGCGATTTTGCCCTTGAAAAACATGCCCTGCATATCTGGCCGCGCAAGGATTTTATGCTGATTGCCCTGCCCAATCTGGACAAGAGCTTTACCGTTACCCTGTTCTTGCCGTTTGAAGGGGAAAAATCATTTGCCAACCTCAATACCCCGGAGGCAGTGGAGACTTTCTTCACAAGAGAGTTTCCCGATGCCCGGCCGCTGATGCCGCATCTTACCGATGAGTTTTTTGAAAACCCGACCGGCTCGCTGGTAACCATACGCAGCTACCCCTGGGTGGTAGGCAACACCTGCCTGATAGGCGATGCCGCGCATGCCATTGTGCCCTTTTACGGCCAGGGCATGATCTGCGGTTTTGAAGATTGCTATGTATTGAACAAACTGTTGGACGAACACAACGACAACTGGCGGGAGGTATTGCCCCTGTTTCAGCAACTGCGCAAGCCCGATGCCGATGCCATTGCCGACCTGGCGCTGGATAATTTTGTAGAAATGCGTGACAAGGTGGCTGATGAGCAATTCCTGCTGCGCAAAAAGATAGAAGCACGCCTGCACGAGCTTTACCCCGACCAATGGATACCCCTGTACAGCATGGTTACGTTCAATCCCGATATCCGTTATTCGGAAGCCAGGAAAATCGGCAAACAGCAGGATAAGATTATGCAGGAAGTGATGGCCGCCTTACAGCCCGGGGATGATTGGCAGAGCCTTGATTTTGCTGCGATAGTAGGCCGTTTGCAGGATTAAAGCTGCTTTTTTTGAGAAAGCTGTCAGCTGAACACCTATACTTTATTTAAAAAAAATAGTAAATTTTTTATGTAAAAAACGAAAAAATAATTTAATTTTAACGTTCACCTTTACAACCAACTAACCGATATGCGCACGTTCCGCCTGATAGCGATGTTCTTTACCGTACGGTTTTTAGCAATGCTGCTGTTGTTAGTTGCCATGCAGCAAAGAGCACAGGCTGTTGATTACTATTCTTCGGGTAGTGGTGAGTTTTCCACTATCTTCCCTTTGGCCGGGCTGGCAGATGGCGACCGGTTGTTCATTCAGAATGGCCATACGCTTACCGTCAATGGCGTTAACGACTACTCAGCAATAAATAATGTTACCATTGTAATACAAAGCGGTGGAGTGTTGCAACTAAATGATATATTAGGTATCCTAAACTTAGGTACCGGCAGTTCGGTAACTGTAGAGGCTGGCGGACAGCTTACGGCCACAGGTATCCTGGGAGGCTTCACCACGGCTCTCACCATAGAGGGGGGCGGGGTGATACCTCCGGCTTATTCGCCCTTGTTTGGCGATAGCAATCCGCTAAACGGTCCGGCCTCTGTTACTGCTTCCGGCACGATTACTCTCACACAATTGTATTCGATAAGTTCCGGCAACTGGAATACAGCCGGCACCTGGTCCACCAGCAGTGGAGGCGCTTCCTGCGGTTGTGTACCCACGGCCACAGATGTAGTGATTGTTGAGAATACCCATACCATTAATATTGCTGCGAACAGTGAGTGCGGTGGCCTGACCATCCTGAGTGGCGGCCTTGTACAATGGAGTGCCGATGCTAGCCTTACTATCCGCAATTCGGGCAATATAGTAGTTGAAGGCAGTGCCTCATTGGACGAGAATGCCCAAACCAATGCCAACTTGTTTCTTGACAATTCGGCTGCCTCATCCATTACCAGTAATGGAACGATAGATTTGGATGCCCTCTCATACACTACCAATGCCGTTCCCGTTCATATTGTGAATACCGGCACTTTCAACCTGAATAATGATATGCTGGTCGGGGCCTCTTCCACCCTGTCCAATACCGGCAGCATGAGTTTCCAAAGCCTGAATGGCAATAATGTGGATTTTACGTTTGACAACACCGGCACGGTAAATATGACGGGGGATTTTGTGAATATGGCTGGAGCCGAGTCAATAAACAATAAATCCGGGGCTACCTGGAATTATGGTGGGGGGCTCTTTGATGTTGCCACCGCCCTTTACTGCGATGTAGATGGCGCCAACACCTTTGTCTATAACCGTTCCGGAACTCAATATATGATCGTACCACAAGACAGCTACTGGCATTTGACCCTAGGTGGCACAGGCAGCAAAGCACTGTCTGGTAATATTAACATAAAAGGCGATTTTACCATTACTGACGGCAGTCTGGTTACATTTGACTACAGCACCTTCGGAGTAACCCTCAATGGCACGACCGTACAAACGCTGCAGTTTGGCAGCAACAATAGTTCCATGTCTTTTTACGACTTAACAGCAAACAACACTTCCGGCACTATTCCGGCTGTTATCGTAACTGCTGCCACCAACCTGCAGATCAATAACAGCCTGACCCTGACCTCGGGCGTGATAGACGTTACCGGTACTACCTCCGGCCTTTATTTTCCGGCCGGTAGCAGTATTTCTCCGGCTACCGGTGGTTCATCTACCAGTTATGTTGACGGGGCCGTTACCAAGGCCGGAACCACAGCCTTTACTTTCCCTACCGGTGACGGTGCTATCTGGGCGCCTATCGGTATTTCAGCCCCGAGTACGGCCGGCACAGAATTTACCGCCCAGTATTTTGATGCCGGCTACAGCAGCCTGACTACCGATGGCACCTTTTCACATGTATCTGCCTCAGAGTATTGGACACTGAGCCGGGCCAACTCTACCGATGCAGTGAATGTAACCCTGCACTGGAAAGACGACACCCGCAGTGAAATCACCGACCTGGCTGACCTGCGCGTAGCCCGCTGGGACGGCAGCCAGTGGGTAAGCGAAGGGCAGAACGCTAACTCAGGCACCGTCACCCCGGCCGGCTGGGTGCAGTCAAACCCGGTGAGCAACTTCAGCCCCTTTACCTTTGCCTCGCAAAACGGCCTGAATGCCCTGCCGGTAACCCTCACCTCTTTTACCGGAAGCCAGGAAGGTGACATGATACAACTGCGCTGGCAAACCGCCTCGGAAATCAACAATGACTTTTTTACCCTGGAGCGCTCTTTTGACGCTAAAACTTTTGTACCTATTGGTAAGGTGACAGGACAAGGCAATACTACCGAACCCACCGATTATGCCTTTACCGATTACCCAGGTGTAAGCGGTCTGGTTTATTACCGCCTGAGCCAAACCGACTATGACGGCACCAGTGAGACCTTTGACGTGATCAGTGTCAATTACGAGCTGTCCACTACCGGCATCACTGCCTGGCCCAATCCGGCTACCGATGGCCGTATCAATATTGCCTTGCCGGCACCGGTAAAGGGCAAACTAACCGCCACACTGTATGCGGCAAGTGGTCAGGTAGTACTACGGCAGGAGATTGTAAATCCGGACAAAACCTTTAGCCTGTACCTGCCTGCATCCAGCGACCACGGACTTTACCTGCTGCAGTTGGATACCCAAGGCAGCAGAACAAGGATTAAACTTCTGGTTGAATAAATTATTCTTCTATCAGTTGCTTATAGCGCTCATAGCGCTGCATAATCTCATCCACATACTTTACCGGCTCAGAGCCGCGGGCATAGCCTACTTTTACCACCGGGTCCTGGTAGTACTTGCGCTGCGAAAGCTTCAACAAATACTCTTTCACATCTTCCCACTTATCGGGGTTGGCGCCATACTTGCGCGCCAGGGCACGGGCATCCAGTACATGGCCGGGGCCTACGTTATACGAGGCCAGAATAAATTTAAGTTGCTCCTCCGGATCGGTCACCTTATCCTGCCAGAGCTTTTCCAGCCAAAGCAGATACTCCGTGCCACCCCGCAGGCTCTGCTCCGGATCGGTGCGGTCGGTAATGCCATGTGCCTTGGCAGTAGCCGGCATCATTTGTAGCAAACCCACGGCCCCGGCCCATGACTCACTGTGCGGGTCGAAGTGCGACTCCTGATAAACCATGGCGGCCAGCAAACGCCAATCCCAACCCAGCTTCCCGGCATATTTTTTGAGCAAATCATCATAAGGTGACAGTTTGCCTTCGGTAAAGGAAACATATTCACTTCTGAAGCGCTTCTTTACCAGCTCACTGCCGAAATATTTGTTGTAAATAATCCGGATGGTGCCGTCTTTTTTTAAGGCACGAATGGCATAATTTAGCGTATCGAGCAATTGCGGAGAGGTTTTACGCACGGCCCAGGCTATCCTGCGCGGAAAACTGACCGGAGTTTCCACATCGAGTATGGGGTAATACACCCGGTTTACCCGCGCTATATTTTCATCGGCTACGGAATAATCATACTCACCATCGGCCACTTTTTTAATAATCTGCTCGGTATCGAGAGCCGGGTCTTCTTCTTTGATAATAATATCCCCTCCTATTTGCTCAGAAAGGGCCTCAAGCGCATCAATATAGGCCGAACTGTGCAGCACGTGCACCTCCTTGCCAATCAGGTCCACCTGGTTGCGGATTAGCGTTTTTTCAATCTCATGCAGCTTCATCTGGCGCCAGTTGGCCGGTTTGCGCTGTACCAGCATGTGCCGCAAGGTGATGTAGTGATCGGTAAAGGCCACGATTTTCTGGCGCTTGCGGTTTATGGTAAGCGGAAAGGCAACAATATCCACCTCGCCTTTATTAAGCATTTTGAAAGCCTCCTGGATGCTGGGCTGCACGATCATGTTAAGCTTTATCTGAAAATAATCCTCCAGCATTTTCAACAGCTCGTACTCAAAACCCATAATCTCGCCCTTGTAAATGAAATAGGAGGTAGAGCTGTTGTCAACCGCTACATTTATCTGCCCACGCTTCAGTATCTTGTCCAGATCGATATCCACAGCCTTAACGGGGATGTCTTCCTCTTCTCCGGCAGCCTGCTGCTGTGGCTGGCAAGAAATAAATAGAAGCAGGTAAAAAACTAGAATAATTGTGTAGCGCATGGGTTATTTTTGTGGCTCAAGTGGAAAAATATAAAAAATATCCGAACCTAAAAAGTTTAAGACTGTGGGTACTGGTGCTAATGGCCTGGGTGTATGCCTGCCAGAAACCACCCCCGCCCGAACCTCTCCCTCCGGCAGAAACCGATTATAGCGCCTGTGCCCCGGCCGTTAGCGATACTACTTTCGAACTGGTTACCTGGAACCTCGAGAACTTTCCGCAAAGCGGCAGGGCCACTACCGAAGTAGCGCGCATCATTACTACATTTAACCTCGACCTGGTGGGTTTTCAGGAGGTAAGTTCATCGACTACTATGAATAAGCTGCTGGAGCTGCTGCCGGGCTGGCAGGGAGTGATTTTTTCTTCCGGCAATATCAATACCGGCTATCTGTATAAAGAGAGTGAGATTACCCTAAGCGGCTTTACAGCCATCTATCAGGATATGTGGGAGCCTTTTCCCCGCCCTCCGGTGGTGGCCCAGATAAGCCACGTATCGGGCCTGCAGACTACGCTGATCAACATCCACCTGAAATGCTGTGGCGGCAGCGACAATATTGCCCGCAGAACCGAGGCCAGTCGTTTGCTGAAAGAGTATATTGACACCAACCTGCCCGATGAGCCGGTGATCCTGC
>WFNR01000075.1 GCA_015488485.1 Cyclobacteriaceae bacterium
ACTATCATCACCAATATTTTCAGGAATTATTGTGGGTAAGCCACAAGCCCAGTACTCACCATTTTTGATAGGCGAGTAGGCATGAGAGTATTTGTGTGGTTTGTGCAGGCAAAAGGCAAAATCGGCCGCATTCAAATAAGCAGGCACTTCATGGTGGGGCACTTTGTCAACAAAAAAATCCTGGTGGTTAAAACCGGCCTTAATCAACCTGGTTGTAATCTTCTGTTTTTCCTGTCCGGTGAGGATTATCAGCTTAAAATTTGACAGCGCCTTATAGCATTGACCAAACCAATCAAAAGCCTCTTCATCGAAATAAATATCGCCAAACTTGCCTACATATATGCCTACCGTGTCTTCAGCAGAAAAACCGAGTTTTTGGCGGACGGCCAGCCCTTTTTCTTTATCGGGTTTAAACTTTTCTAAGTCAACAGTGCATGGTATCGTATAAATCGGACATTTAATTTTATGACCTTCTCTTAACTCTTTGGCATAATTTTCAGCAACTGGCATTAAGGCACTGGCATGTTTTTTTTGTTTGTTCTCATAATATAATTGTAACCAGTACCTTGGATCGAAAATTGACCAGACTCCGGTCGCCAGCATATACTTGGCGTGCGGTTCGAAAGACTCCACATAAAATGGCAATCTGCACTTTTTAGCCGTTAGGTAAGCAAAGGTGCCTGCCGGAGTTGAGCGAGCAATTATCTTATCAATTTTGTGTTGGTTACAGAGCTTTCCCAGGAAAGAGGGTAGTTTAAATAATTCTAAAATTTTGTTCTTTAAGGAAGGCCCTGATAAATAAGGGATATGATTCAATTTTTTGATTGGCCAATCAACAAGTTTGGTATCAGGTGTTCTTTCTATGCTAACATAGATAATTTTTTCAACTTCAGGAAAGCTATCAAGTACCCGTAGATGTGGCAAAATGGTAGCCTCGCTCAAACCGTCATGTGCCGACCAATAACCCAGGTATAGCAGATTAATACTTTTCACAGAATTTTAAAGCCTATTGAATGTCTCAGCCAGGCGTTTGGCATTAAAGTCGGCAGCAAAGGCCCTATCGGGAGCTGGGATGGTAAAAAAGGCGGTATTTTTCTGAATATACTGTTGCACGTGGTGGGCTAATGTGTCAGTGATGGCCTCAATACCGGAATTAAAATAAACGGCTGTGCCCAATTGGTATTTTTTGACAAATTCATCGGTAGTGCTGCCGGGGGTAGTGAGGTCCAACAGCCGGTGACCGGTGGTCCAGTAGTCCAGGAGTTTGGAAGGGAAAAACATAGCGCTGTCATTCGAGGGGATTATTGAGTCAATAGCTATTAGAACATCAGCGCTTTTCTGTAGTTCTAGCGCTTCGCGGTAACCGAGCGCCCCCAGGTGCGTGATGACCGGATCGGCATATTGCTCGAAAAGGGCTCTATTACGCCTGTCCATGTCACCTGCCCAGATAAACTCACATTGTTCCAAGAGCTCAGGCTGTTTTTCGCGCAAGCCGGCAATGGCCGCCAGTATAGGTTCGGCCGTACGGGTGTTGGCCAGCCCCCCGGTGTAAACAAACCTGAGTTTTTGGCTGGGTTTAAACTCACGGGCTGGAGGCTTCAACTCGGCCGGGTCATAGACGTTGGGCATGTAAATGAACTTATTGGCCCATTGAGGAAACTTGTTCCGGTAAAATTCCAAGGTTTTCTCCGAGGTCAGGGTAATATAGGATGCACGGGAAAAACAGGATCGTTCCCAGGCTGTATTTACCCGGTATGATAAACCATGATAGCGATGCAGGGGGGAGTCCGTCCAAGGGTCGCTCAGGTGCATAACCCAGGGCACGCCAAAATATTTTTGCAGCTTCAAGGCCATTAAAGTAGAGCTTAGCGGATAAGAACGGGAGTATATCAGATCGGGTGGAGTGCGCAGTTGTTTGATGACTTTTCGCCATTGCAGCGGAAAGCTGTACTTGCTATCGGGAAATTGCAGGGTCAGCGGTAGCAATTTATTTAACAAAGCATGTAACAACCACGGTTCGTACAGTTTAAGTTCGATGGCCGGATGGTTTTTCGGCAAAAGAGTTTGTAAGTCATCATTAACCGGCATAAAGCGGGTGGGGCTGGCAGAAGTAACGACCTGAAATTGCAGTTCCGGATGGTTCCGGACAAGGTATTTGTAATATCTGCCGGCCTGGATACACTCCGGGTCGAGTTTGGGTGGAAAAGCAATGCTGACGAATAGGATGTTCTTCATTAATTAACAGCCTTATCCATGATTTCTTTGATGTACCGGGTGCTGCGGCCGTCACCATACGGGTTAACTGAGTTGGCCGGAGGTTGACTGGTTATGTTGGCTGCAAACTGCTTGATGATATTTTGGCTATCAGTACCGCACAATACGCTGAAACCCGCTGCTACGGCTTCGGGGCGTTCGGTGGTAGTGCGCATCACCAGCACTTTCTTGCGTAGGGTGGGTGCTTCTTCCTGAATGCCGCCTGAGTCGGTCATGAGCAAAGCGGCCTTTGACATCAGATAAACCATGTTGTCGTAATCTTGTGGTGGCAAAAGCTTGATGTTATCTTGGTTGCCAAGTTCGCTTTCCATTAGCTTTTTTACCTGCGGATTTAGGTGTACGGGAAATACAAACACGATTTGCGGGTATTCTGTTGCCAGGGTAGCCAGCGCTTTGGCTATTGCCCGGAGGCCACTGCCGAAACTTTCACGCCTGTGGGCGGTAACCAGCACCATCTTGTTATAACCGGTCAGCAATGGCTTAAACCGCCCGGTATATATGCTTTCGTTGTCCCGTATTTTAGCTAAAGTCCAGTTAAGGGTATCCAGAATAGTATTGCCGACTATGTGAATGTTGTCTCTGATGTTTTCATGCAAAAGGTTTTGCCGGGCTTGTTCGGTAGGACAGAAATGGTAATCGGCCACTACGGAGGTAAGCCTGCGGTTTATTTCTTCGGGAAAAGGTGCAAACTTGTTTTGGGTACGCAGGCCTGCTTCAAGGTGAATGATCTTGATACGCCTGTAGTAGGCTGCCAGCGATGCGGTGAAAGTAGTGGTAGTGTCACCTTGTACCAGAATGTAATCGGGATTGATATCAGCAAACAATTCGGATAGCTTATCAATCAAGGTCATGGTCAGCGCCTCGAGCGACTGCCCGGGTTGCATAACGGCCAGGTCGTAGTCGGGGCGGATACCAAAGAAATCGTAAAGTTGTGAGATCATCGAATCATGCTGGCCGGTTACTACAAAGGTTGCACGCCACTTACTATCTTGTTTGAATATTTTATATACCGGAATGATTTTAAGATATTCGGGCCTTGTGCCGGCTATGAAGACAATATGCATTTTAACCTAAAATGTTTTGGGTGGTTTTTCCTTTAGATACTCTTTAGAGGTTCTTTGCACCATAGTTTTCAGCAAACAAAGTGGGACTTGGTTGTAGCAATGAGTTTTACTAAGAACTCCATTGTATTATAAACTTTCAACTTTGCTCAGGTTCTTAATTATGGATTCTATCCGCTCAATTTGTTTTTCATAGGTATTGTCGTGCGCCCAGGCCTGTCGCGCCTGTTGTTTTTCTGGGCTGTTGTAGTGAGCCATATTTTTTACAACATGCTCAACTTTCTCAATAAAATCGTTACCATTATTGGCTAATTCAATAAGCCCCGACATGTCTTTGTACTCGTCTATAAATGTTGAGACTACCGTTCTCCCTGATGCCATATACTCCAATATCTTATGGCTGTTTGAAGTGCCCGCAGAATTATTTTCTAAAACATTGTAACAAATTAATAGTAGGTGACAATTATTTAGGTATTCTGGCAAAGATTGAGGGGCTATGGCACCATGTAAGATGCAATTTTCCTGGTTGATCAGAAAGTTGATAAAACTTTTGTTGAGTTCATTGCGAGAAAGATTACTCGCTTGATAAGGCCCCATAAAATGGAACTTCCACTTTCCATGCTTTTGTACAAGGTGGGTAAGAGTAGTAGTGTCGAGATATTGAGAATGCAGGTTTCCTACATAGCCAATTTTTACTTTTTGAGAGGATATATTTTTGTCAAATGGATAATCAGACATAGCACTGCTCAATCCATGATTAATTTTGTGCTTTGGTACTTGTGTTATAATAGACTTTAGGAGCTTTTCGGATACGCCTAATACAAGCGTGCTGGAGTTGGCAATTTGGTTTTCCAGGTGTTTGCATGTATGTAGATCAACAGTATGGTAGATGGTGAATTTTGCCTTAAACAACTTTAGATTTTGAAACCTGTAAGGGTCAAAACTCCAGACAATGTCAAGGTGGTCAATCCGGAGAAACTTTTTTATTCTGTTAATATCAAGAACGGCCATTTTATTTCGTAGTGGAGCAGGCAATCTGTTAGTACCCCGGACAAAGGGTTTGTAGTCCACCACAAACAGATTCTTGTCAATATTCTTTATGCCAAACCTTTTACCGGGCGGGTTCAGAAAGTAAACCCGGTTGCCACGCGCAGCCAGGGTGGCAGCATAGTGGTGCTTGGAGACAAAATTGCTGCCCCAGGCCTCGGGCGAGATTAGCAAGATGGTTTTACCGGTTAGGGTAAAAGGGGTTGGCATTGGAGAATTGATATGCTTAGGCATTAGAGAAAATCAATATCCAATAGAATTGATATTGGTTTTTGAATTGACCAACCTGATATGGAAGAAAGTAATTGTATTGAATTTTAGAATGTACAAAAAGCCGTACATTGATTGTGGGTAGTAAAAAAATTAGTGGCCCTTCTCATCCTGTAGAATTTCTTGTAAGGTTTTAAAATAGGTGTATCCAACTTTTTGCGGGCTGAACTTTTGTTGGGCAATTCGGGCATTTTGTTTGCGGTTATAGGCAGTTTTTATTACATGTTCTATTGCTTTAATAAGTTCTTCTTTGCTGTTCTTTTGTAATAAATACCCGTTGGAATCATTAATAAATTCTGGAATACCGCCTACCCTGGAGGCTATAACTGGCAGTCCACAACAGGCAGCTTCGGCACAAACCACGGAGAAAGTTTCGTAGTCCGATACGTGGATAAAAGCCAGTGATTGATTCATTTTTTCTGCTATCTGCTTGGGAGTCATATAGCCGGTAAAGATTATCTGATCTTTTGCAGTCATTTCCCAGGCCTGCTTTTTCATATCGCCCCATAATACACCATATCCACCAATATATAGCTTGGCTTCAGGGTGTCTTTTCACTACTTCCCGCCAGGCATGTATAGCTTGAAGGGGCTGTTTGGGCCAGCTCCACTTGCTTACCATGAAGAAGTTGAGCTCGTAGCTGGCCTGTTCTTGATAACAGAATATGTCAGTTTTTACCACATTTGGTAGCAGGTAATGATTAAGCTTACGACCGGAAAATTTGTTGAGGTCAGCTTGCAAACTTTTTGATACACTTATGATAGGCGTGTTTGTTGTAAAAATCCGCTTGATGGGCTTTAGTTTAGCAGGATTACTGATATTGAAATTAAAGTGGTAGGCACTCCAATGTTCGGTAATGACAGTTTTTGCTTTGCTAATTTTTTTCAGCCATGCCAGATTAGCGGCTAGCGGATAGGCAATGTGAAAATTAAGAAGTTGATAATTGTACTTGCGTTCCTTAAACAAAACCCAACAAACAGCCAGAAATGTTATGTATTCTGTTAAACGCCAAATTTGCCAGGGCAAAAAAATGATCAAGTATTGTGAGGCATCAGCATTGTTGCCGTAGCTTACCTTCAGGCGGCCTTTCTTTACTTCTACGTGCCAGATTCTATTATCTACATATTGGTTTAGCGCCTCTATTTGTCTTTTTATAAAAGGAGCTGTTCTCGGAGTTGGAATTGATGGATACCAATAAGTGATATGGAGGACTCTCAATCGATGTAATTTTTGTGCTCTTCCAGGTAAACTTTTCTGTAGAATTCGTCCAGATCGTTGTTTATATTTAAATTGTATGAATGTTGGTAGATATTTTTCATAACGTTCTGATGATGAGGTAAATATTCATCGCCAAGAAAAATATTTTTTTCCTTTATGGGTCTTCTTTTAAAGGCGATAGCATTGAAAATATATTCAATAGCCTTAGTTCTGTTTCTGGTAAAATTTTCAAGAGTAATAATAGGGTAATAACCGGTGATTCTTTTAAGCTTTTTAATCTCCTTGATTGCCCAGCAGTATCGATTGGTAGCTTTTTTTGACGATTCATTAAAGTTTGCCATTCGGGATTTAATTACTTTATCACTTGGCCGGATAATAGCAACGTATTTGGCATTCGGAAACAGAACTCTCAGAAACCGCACAAAAAGTGTTAGATAAGGAGTTTTATCTCCCCAATATGGTGTATTACCATAATGCCTGTGTATAAAATCATGATAAATAGTATATACACATGCATAAAACGTCTGTTCTGACTTTGGCAAGGATTCCAGCTTCCGTGATATGTCAGCTTCATCTATTTGCCAATGCTTAAGAGGGGCATTTCTTTTGAATATTCTGAGGCAAACTTCTATTATAGTTTCCCAGGATGCATACCAGTTCCATGCGTACCAAAGAGCAAACTTCGGTATAAATCCATATGATTCAGGCGGGATTCCAATACCATTTTTTATAAGTTCTTTTCTCAATATAGTGCTTCCGCTACGACCAGGAGATAACACAAAAATAAGATTTTTCTGATCTTCTAATTGTTTGTTGTTATAGAGCCTGTTTTTTATTAATTTTAGTAGTAATAAAGCTACTTGATTACGAATCTTGATAAATAGATAAGAGGGCTTTGTTAATATTTGCAGAATAAGCATCAGGAAAGATTATTTATCCCAAAATCTTACTGAAAACTCTTTTCTTAATACCTTAAAAAAAGTGAAATTGAATAAATAAAAGGGAATACTATATAGTAGAATATTTGCAAATAGAACAATTAGCAGCAAAGTAATGTTATACTCTAAGTTTTGATAACTCCTGTGAAAGAGAAATGTCAGAAAGGCAGTTAAACCTGCCATTGCAAAAATTGGCAATATACTCAAAAAATATTTTTTAGGCTTTAAGTTAATTAAATTCAACCCAATTAATAGCATATAAATACTTGTTACACCACTTACAACCACTATCGTTGCAGCCAATGCAATTATTCCAAATTTTACACTAAAGTACATGGCTAAGAACAGAATAGGTTTTGAAATATAGCTGACCTTTAAGATTAAATTACTTTTGCCATAACTTAGTATTATGCTGGATATTAATGCTGTGTGTGACTGAATAATGGCCAGAAGTAATAGAATTCTGAGTATTGGTACGATAGGTAGCCATATTTCACCTATTATTATGAGAACAATTTCATTCGTGAAGTTCAATCCAAAGAGAAAAAAAGGTAACAATAGGAAAGATACAGCTTGAGTGGATTGCAGATACACTCTTTTAACCTTTCCCAGATCTTCTTTAATCATTGAAAATGCGGGAAATAAAAGTCCCCTAATTATATTGACAAAATTTTGTATTGGGATCATCATTAACCCATAAGCTCGCGAATAGTAACCTAAATCTACAGAATTCAAGTATTTGCCAATCAAAATATTGTCAAGGTTCCTGGCTCCGTAATTCAAACTATCATCCAGAATTAGTTTATTGGAGAAATTCCACATAGGTTTTATGCTTTTCCAGTTAAAAGTTGGTAAAACTTTTATACCGCCAATGATCAAATAGCCAAGAGATAATGAAATGTTAAAACTTACCCATTGCCAGACCAAGCTCCAGTATTCATAGTTGTTATAAGCCAGAAGCAATCCAATAATACTGGAAATTGTAATTGCAGCCATATTTACAAAGAATATTGATCGGTACTGTAGATTTTTAATCAACATACTACGCGGCACAATTCCCAAGCCCATGAAGAGTATTACTACCGAGGCAATTTTAACAATAAGAGTTATCCTTATGTCATTGTAAAAACTACTAATATTATCAGCAATAAAAAAGAATACAATTGATAATACAAGAGCGCTTAATATGCTTGCCCAAAAGGCGGTGGAAATTTGAACCTTGCTTAATTTACGTGTTTGCACTATTCCTCCTCCCAACCTTAACCCCACCAAAATCTCACTAATCCCCACCACCGCCAGCACCTTCATAAACACCCCGAAACTCTCCGGCTCCAGCAGGCGCATCATATAAACCGCTACCCCCAGGCGTATAACCTGGGTAACCAACTGGTTGAGCATAGCCCATTTGGAGGAGGAGATAACCTGTTGTTTAAAGGTACTCACAAGTGAAATTTATGCCAGAGATTGTGACACCCTTGATTATATGAGCTGGCAATGACTTTTTCAACACGATAATACTATTGGCCGGTTTGTTGTATTTCAGCCAGATATTGACTGATATTTTTCCACGATATCACCCTTATCTGGTCACTACGCTTTTGCTCAAGATCGCCCCCATAAACGATGGCCCGCTGACTGTTGCCGGTTAATTTCTGCCAGAATTGAAGACCCTTGAAAAACTCATTGGTTATCGTTTTACCCGATTTTATTTCTACAGCAGTTGGTTGATTGCCCTGCTCAATAACGAGGTCTATTTCATGTCCGGTATTGTCGCGCCAAAAGTAAAAATTGGATCTTTTGCCTTGATTAAAACGGTCTTTCAGGAATTCACTTATACAGAAATTTTCGAACAAATTGCCCCGTAGGGGATGGCTTTCTAATTGCTGGCTGGATGATATACTTAGTAGGGAACAGGCCAATCCGGTGTCATAAAAGTAAAGTTTGGGCGTTTTTACCACTCTTTTGTTAAAATTCTTATGAAAAGGCGCCAACCTGTAAACAATAAAGCTGCTTTCCAATATCCCCAGCCAGGACTGAATGGTTTTGCTATCAACGCCACTCTCTATAGCCAGGTTGTGCAGGTTAAGAAGCTGCCCGATTCGTCCGGCAGTTAGCTTGAGAAATCGCCCAAAAGCATCCAGGCGGGTAATATTTTTTATCTGCCTGACATCTCGTTCTACATAAGTGCTGATATAATTGCCGTACCACTGCGATATATCGAAAACCTGATCGTAAAGAGGCGGGTAAAATCCCTTGAATATAGCCTGCTCTACCGGTTTTTGGGTTAATTGCGGTACCTCTGTCAGGGTAAGCGGCAATAAGTGTAAGTAGCCAATACGACCGGCCAGACTTTGTGAGATATTTTCCTGTAACAGAAAATTGTTTGACCCGGTAAGGATATACTGACCGGCCTGTTTGTCTTCATCTACTTGCTGCTGCAAATATGAAAAAAGAGTCGGCACCCTCTGGGCTTCGTCCAGAATGGTGTTTCGGCCGTATTGTTGTAAAAATCCCCTGGGGTCTTCTTCAGCATAGGTTCTTAAGTCAATGTTTTCCAGATTTACATAAGTGTAATGACCAAAAAGATGTCTTACCAGCGTGGTTTTACCCGATTGTCGGGGGCCGGTTACGGCTACAATCTTATATTGACCGGCAAGCTTTTTAAGAGTATGAGTAGCCTGGCGTGGTATCATCTTGCAAATTTACAAATCAGGAATCTAACTCCAAAATTGTAAAACAATTTGATTTGAAAATGAGTTTTTGGGTTTATTGCTATAAGGGTTGGCTCTGTCGGACTTAGATGTGACGGGCTGCTGTTGTATGCCTTTTTCCTCTGGTCATCAGGTACAGCTCCGCCTCCTGACTCCCATTCCGGGGCCTACGGTATCATCAGTTTTCAAAGGTAAATGCTGTTTATTACCTATGTTACCTTTTGGTAAGCTTTGTTGACGAAAAATTTATAAAACAGCGCCATCTCGCCAGGGTATATGGTGCCCCAGAAACTTTTGAAAGGTCATATACAGACTTAATGAGGAATGAATCTTTCCTGTCTGAAAAAGTAAAAGGTAAATACAACCCCTTGATACCTTTAGCAGTTAGGTATCTAAACGAAACTAAGGTGCCCGTTGCCGGGCAGGCTATTATAAATGCTTATGGGTGCCGTCACAAAATGGCGGGGTGCCGGTTTTTTTGCAGCCGCAGAAAGCCACTTTTTTCTTTTCGGTAATTTCCACCTTCACCGAATGAAAAGAGGTGCCTTGCTTATGCGAGCCATCGCAAAAGGGCTGCTTGCCGCTTAGCCCGCAAGAGCACCAGGCATATTTGCCGGGCTCTACTTCCAATACATAGGGTGCTTTCTGTACAATTTTTGGTTCTTCCATAGTTGTATGCGGTTGTGGTTACAAAGTTGTTAGTCCACAAAAATACATCAATTAAAGCACGATTTTCAAATTCAGGGTTTCTGTTCCAGGAAAGCCAGCAGTGCATCACGATGGTGTGCCAGCACAGCCAGGTATTCGTCAATAATCTGCCGGTGGGTGCGAAACACCAGCACGGCCAGCCGCAACCATACAATCCCTCCGATTGTGGTGGAGGAAACAAAGATGCGGCCGTCCTGCTGAATGGCCTTGACCAATTGCAGATTGAAGGTATTAGGCTCTTCCAGCCCTTTTGTATAGCGATACAGGCATACCGAAAGCTCCGGTTCGGGCCCTACCTCGAAATCCAACTCCTGCACCTTGTGGTAAAAGTAGCGACACAACCAATATTTCTCTTCCAGCGCCTGGCGAAAAGGCCTGAGGCCAAACAGGTGCAGCGACAACCACATGCGCAAGCCGCGGAAATGCTTGGTGAGCTCGGGCGACAAGTCGGCCGGGGAGGGGCTGCTGCTGTCTTCCACATCCTGCATATAGTTGGCCTGGTACTGATGGCTGCGCTGCATGGCCCGGGTGTCTTTGATGAGCACCGCCCCGAGGCCATAAGCCAAAAAGAGGCCTTTGTGTGGGTCCACGGTTATGGAATCGGCTTGCTCGATACCTTGCATCTTGTCTTTGAGGTTGTCCACCAGCCGGAAGAACCCGCCATAGGCGGCATCTACATGCAGCCACAGGCTATGCTGACGGGCGATAGCCGCTATATCGGCCAGCGGGTCGATGGCGCCACTATCGGTAGTGCCGGCCGAGGCTACGATAAGAAAAGGCACAAGACCTTGCTGCCTATCCTGCTCGATTAAAGTGTGCAAGTGTGCGGTGTCCATTTTATGACGGGCATCGGTGGCTACCTGTCGCAGCCGCGCCTCGCCCAAACCGGCAATGCGGATGGCCTTTTGCACGGAATGATGCACCTGGGCGGTGAGGTAAATACAGGCGTCTGCTATGCGGTGGCTGGTGATGCCGCATGCATCGCGGGCGGTTACGATGGCTATCAAGTTGGCTATGGAGCCGCCTGAGGTAAGGTTGCCGGTAGCCGCGGCCGGAAACCCCATCAGTTTATTGAGCCAATCGATCATTTGGTTTTCTACAGCTACGGCCCCCGGACCGGCAAAATGCACTCCGGCATATTGGTTGGTGACAGCCGCCAGGTAGTCGCCCAGCGCAGTGGGGTAGATGCCACCTCCGGGTATGTAGCCCAGGTGGTGCCCCGAAGCCGGGTTGATACCCGGTTGGTCCACTTCGGTACGAATAATATCGAGGAGCTCTGCCAGCGGGCGCCCTTCTTCACCTACTGTCATGGTCTGCAGGCGGTGAGTTGGAGAGTTGCTATTATAGCCGGGCAATTGTTCCGCCTGGTTTAGAAAGGCATGGGCGTAAGTCACTACCTGTTCGGTGAGGGCGGCCAGCTCGTTGCCCAGTGGCTCGAGCTGGCGGCTGCCGGGTTCCAGGCGTTGCAGGTGAGCAGTGATGGTAGTTAGGTCTTCCATATTAGGGCTGAAAATTAGCGGGAATTTGGTGGGTGGCCAAACCGGTTAGATAAATAGCGATCAGCTATAAATGTTTGCAAGTCTTTGGCTCCTCCCTGCTGTTTGTTAGTGCCCCGCGCCAATAACAATGGCCAACCTGTCGGCTGGCCATTGCTATACACTCACTGCTATGTACCCAGGGCCTGCCTGGCTTCAGACAGGCCTGCCTGGTATCAGACAGGCCGGGGTTGAACCGGCACGGCCTTGCGGCCATTACTGTGTACCCAGGGCCGGGGTCGAACCGGCACGGCCTTGCGGCCATTGGTGTTTGAGACCAACGCGTCTACCAATTCCGCCACCTGGGCATCTTGCTGCTCCTAAAAGCAGCGCAAACTTAAGGAGTTTTCAAGAAATATTATTCGTATGCAGCGGCAAAATAAATCATAACCAACTAACCTGAATTTCAATCAATAGGGGCAATTGTTTTAACCAAGTTGCTTTTATCGGCAGGCATTCAGATAAATTTACAGGTTAGAAATATGTATTGGATTCAGCCTTGCCTTATCATTTAGATCTTCAGAAAGCAAGAAAGAAAATGGTTGGAGCCATCAACCGACAAAAACATTGTGTGATGTAGATGAAACTGAGGGGAAACAAATGCAAAAAAATGTATGCCGGAATGAAGGATGCTTAATTGGCTAGAGACCTGAGAAATTTTCTACCGGAAGTAGTTTTAAGTAACTTCTCATGATTTCTGGCATCCATACGACTATCAAATTTTTTCAAGTAGATAAATTTAAAAGGCCGGTATGGTTTCGTAGTACGGTTATAGCCCAGGTTGTGGTAAGCAAGCCTTTGGTCAATATTTTGAGAGAGGCCAATATAAATGTACTGTCGTTTCAGACTTGCTATGGCATAAGTGTAGTACATTGTTGGTGAGGCAAAATTCACTATCAGTTGTGTGCCTAAATAAGTGGCCACTCTCCCGGCCTACCATTACTATGTGCGCACTGCTGTGTACCCAGGGCCTGCCTGTCGTCAGACAGGCCTGCCTGGCAGACAGGCCGGGGTCGAACCGGCACGGCCTTGCGGCCATTGGTGTTTGAGACCAACGCGTCTACCAATTCCGCCACCTGGGCATTTTACTGCTCCTAAAAAGCAGCGCAAACTTAACGAGTTTTCAAGAAAAATTGCCCGTGCCCAGTGGCAAAATGTACTTGCCAATGCTTTAGTTCTTTACTTTGAACATATCGGCCACCGAAATATCGCAGATAGAGGCTTCGATGCTGTGCTTAAATACCTTAAAATGCTTGTGCAAAATACATGGGTTATGATCCGAGCATTCGGCTAGCCCGAGTATACAATTATTGAAGACATTATACCCCTCAATACAAATAACCACATCAATCAGCGGGCGTTGCATATTCTCCTTGGTTAAATAAAAACCGCCACCGCGGCCCTTGCTCGAAGAGATGATACCGCTGCGGGCCAATTGCTGCAAAACCTTGCTCAGAAAAGGCTGTGGTATATCCAGCGTACGGGCCATATCTACTACCGTATGTTTCTTTTGGTCCTTGGTTTTCATCATGTGCACGATGGCCCGGATGGCATATTTGGTAGAATTTGAAAACATGACAAAAATCAGTTAAATAAATTAGGATAATAACATCCGATTATCATATTTTTGCTAAATAAAGGAATTAACCAACACAATGCAACAAAAAAAGCGAAAATCGGCATATCAGGATAGCCTGAAAAGCGACATTGTGGACTGGCATAGCAATAATTTTAATATAACATAAACCTAAACGCCATGAAATCTTTATTGTACACACTAACTATCGCCTGCACGCTGGGACTTTTAGCAGCCTGCAGTTCCGGAGGCGGAGGTTCAGAGTCTGCTGAATCTACCGTTGATTTAACCAAAAATACTCCGAAGGGTCAAGCTTCGGTGGTTGATAACGAATCGAAAGCCAATATTTTACAGGTGGCCATAGGTTCACCCGACCATACCACATTGGTAAAGGCTGTGGAGGCTGCCGGTATAGAGCATGTATTGGTAAATGCCGGCCCGCTTACCGTGTTTGCCCCTACCAATGCTGCCTTCGACAAGCTGCCGGCCGGTACGCTAGACGACCTGTTAAAGCCTGAAAACAAGGGCAAGCTGGCCGAAATTCTCACTCGTCATGCTGCTCCCGGGTCGTACGATATCGAGGACCTGAAAAAAGAGGCTGCCAAGGGCCGTAAGCTGTACATGGCTACGGGAGATTACCTGGATGTGACTACCGAAGGAGATGATGTATTTGTGAATGGGGTTAAGGTAGAGGCATCAATTTATACCTCTAATGGGGTAATAAATGTAGTTAATGACGTAATTTTACCTAAGTAACACTAACTAATAAAAATTAATATTAACCTAAATACGATGAAAATGAAAAGTAAATTTATGGTTTTGTTATCTCTGGTAGCGCTTACGTTGCTGGGAAGTTGCAATAACGGCTCATCGAAGAAAAAGAGCCAGGGAGCCCTGTCGGGCAATGTGGCCGAGCGGGTATTTGTAGCCCCTGGTGAACACGATGAGTTCTACGGTTTTATTTCGGGTGGTTTTAGTGGTCAGCTCTCGGTTTACGGGCTGCCTTCGGGCCGTCTTTTCAAGGTGATACCGGTATTTTCGGTAGATGCCGAAAAGGCTTATGGCTTCAACGAAGAAACCAAGCCGATGCTGATGACCTCGCACGGTTTCATTCCCTGGGATGATTCACACCATCCTGATCTGTCACAAACCGAAGGTGTAATTGACGGCCGCTGGTGCTTTATCAACGCCAATAATACGCCCCGTATAGCGCGTATCGACCTCACTACTTTCGAAACAGCCGAGATTATCGAGATACCCAACTCGGCCGGTAACCACAGCTCTTCGTTCGTTACCGAAAACACCGAGTACGTAGTAGCAGGTACCCGCTTTGGTGTGCCGGTGCCGCAGCGTGATATGCCTATTGAGGAGTACAAAGGCAACTTCAAAGGTGCCCTTACCTTCATCAAAGTAGATCAAGAAACCGGTAACATGGATATTGCCTTCCAGATTTTGATGCCGGGCTTCAACTACGATCTGGCTCACCCGGGCCGTGGTAAGTCGCACGGTTGGTTCTTCTTTTCTACCTACAATACCGAGGAAGCCAATACCTTGCTGGAAGTTAATGCTTCGCAAAATGACAAGGACTTTATTGCAGCCATTAACTGGAAGAAGATTGAAGAATACGTAGCCAATGGTGGTGGAAAGAAAATGCCCACCCGCTATGCGCATAATATCTATAGTGATGACACCCATTCGGCTACCTCTACCATGAAAACGGAAATTCTGACTGTAGAACCTACCGATGTACCGGGTGCTATTTTCTTCCTGCCTACGCCTAAGTCACCGCATGGTTGTGATGTGGATCCTACCGGTGAATACATCATAGGTAACGGTAAGCTTGCCGCTGCCCTTACGGCTCACTCATTTACCAAAATGCTGGATGCCATTGAAAACAAAAAGTTTGACGGTGAGGCTTATGGCATTCCTATCCTGAACTACGATGACGTAGTGGCCGGTGTAGTACAGCAACCGGGACTGGGGCCTTTGCATACCGAATTTGACGGCCGTGGCAATGCCTATACTACTTTCTTCATTTCTTCTGAAGTGGTGAAGTGGAAACTGGGCACCTGGGAGGTTGTGGACCGCAAACCTACCTACTATTCGGTAGGTCACCTGATGATTCCGGGTGGTAACTCACGCAAACCGTGGGGCAAATATCTGGTAGCTATGAACAAAATCACCAAAGACCGCTACCTGCCTACCGGTCCCGAGCTTTGCCAGTCGGCCCAGCTCTACGACATCTCAGGCGACAAGATGGAACTTCTGCTTGACTTCCCTACCGTGGGTGAGCCGCACTATGCTGCCGGTGCTCCGGCCGATCTGATTGCGCCCAACAGCAAGAAGTTCTATAAGCTGGGAGAAAACAACCACCCGTACAAGACTCTGAGCGAGAAAGAGGCTCGTGTAGAACGCAAGGGTAATGAAGTACACATTTATATGACAACTATCCGTAGCCACTTCTCACCCGATAACATCGAGGGTATCAAGGTTGGTGATAAGGTGTACTTCCACGTAACCAACCTGGAGCAAGACTTTGACGTGCCACACGGTATCAGTATGATAGGTGCCAACACGTCCGAACTGCTGATTATGCCGGGTCAGACCGAAACCTTTGTGTGGGAACCCAAGCAGCCCGGTGTATGGCCGTTCTATTGTACCGATTTCTGCTCTGCCCTCCACCAGGAGATGCAGGGTTATGTAAGAGTTTCACCTAAAGGTTCCGATGTGCCGCTCAAGTGGTCGTTGGATGGTGAATAGTTGGATTAGTTAGTGTTTTGACAAAGGGTGCCATATGCAGGAAATTACTTAACCGGTATGGCCCCTTTGTCATTTTTAAGGTATCTTTAAATAAAACTTTTACCCCCATGAAGACCTCCAGAATAATCATGATCGTGAGTGCGGCCTTGTTGTTGCTGCTCTTTGTTTTTCCTATCTGGAATATTACGCTAGAGGCACCGCAATATCCCGATCCAATAGGTATGGACATCTGGATAAACAAACTGACTGATGCCGAGCCGGGCGATATCCAGAATATCAACCTGATGAACCATTATGTAGGTATGAAGCCGATACCGGAAACGATGCCGGAGTTTGCTATTTTTCCGAAGGTGATTATCGGTATGACCATTCTGGGCATAATTCTGGGTCTGATTGGGCGCTACAAGCTCTACCTGGTATGGTTTGTAGTGATGGCTGCCCTGGGGGCGGCCGGTTTGTACGACTTTTATCTGTGGGAGTACGACTACGGTCACAACCTCAACCCCAAAGCTGCTATTAAATTTGTAGATGAAGACGGTAACCCGATGGCCTATCAGCCACCTCTGATAGGCAATGAACAGATACTCAACTTTAAGGCCCGCTCATGGCCACGGGAAGGCTCCTTATTTCTGGCATTGGCTATGTTTGGTTCTCTGGCCGCCTTTTATGTAGCGAAAAAAGAACATACTGCTCAAGCAAGAGAATGAAAAATATCGTAATCATATTGGCTGTTTTCGGGTGGTTGTTCACTTCCTGTGAAGTAGCCCCGCAGGAGATTAATTACGGCAAGGACGGTTGTCATTTTTGCAAAATGACCATTGTGGACAACCAGCATGCGGCCGAGTTGGTTACCGCCAAAGGCAAGGCCTACAAATTCGATTCGATAGAGTGCCTGATTCACGATTTGCGCCAGCGCAAAGATGAAGTGGCGTTGCTGTTGGTGTGCGATTATGTAAAACCGGGAGAATTGATTGATGCTCGTCAGGCTACCTATCTGATCAGCCAGAATATACCCAGCCCGATGGGCGCTTATCTGTCGGCTTTCGATAGCCGCCAGGCTGCCGAAGCCGTACAAGCCGAGGAGGGCGGTGAGCTCTACACCTGGCAGGAGGTGCAACAGGCCATCAAATAATCGCTCATGGCTGCATTTGGTTGTTAGGCAACGCAAAACCAGCGGTTGGATAATTTATGCTATTTTTACGACCCACTTAAAAAGCTATGCAACGATATCTGGGTTTGTTAGGCTTGCTATTGCTTAATCTTCCGCTATGGGGGCAGATACGCGTATGTGCCGATTGTGAAATTAAAACCATCCGTGAGGCCGTAGCCCTGGCTCAACCACATGACACCATTTTTGTTCAGACAGGGGTTTATCAGGAAAATACCATCATAATTAACAAGCCGCTGGTTCTTTTGGGACAAGGGCAGCCGGTAATCGATGGCAACCACAATGGTAATCTGATAGAAATCAAGGCCGATAGTGTGGAAATAGCAGCGTTTACCATCCGCAATGTTGGCGTTAGTTATACCAAAGATCTGGCTGCTATTTTGCTGACCAAGGCCGACCATTTTTATATTCACGACAACCGGTTGGAAAAAGTATTTTTTGGCATTCTGGTGGAGAAATCACACCATGGCCGTATTGTAAACAATGTGGTGTCGAGCGAGGCCGAAGAAGAATTTACCTCAGGCAATGGTATTCACCTGTGGAGTTGCCGCGATGTGCTGATAAAAGGCAATGAACTATTTGGCTTGCGCGATGGTATTTATCTTGAGTTTGTCGAGCAGAGTACCATTATCGATAATCACAGCCACGATAATATTCGCTATGGCCTGCATTTTATGTTTTCCAATCACGACAACTATTACGACAATACTTTTGAAAGAAATGGAGCCGGGGTAGCCGTTATGTTCTCCAAGTTTATCAATATGAAGCGCAACCGCTTTTACAAAAACTGGGGCACGGCCTCCTTTGGGCTGCTGCTGAAGGAAATTTACGATGCGGAAATAGAGAACAACGTATTTGAAGAAAACACCATCGCCATCAATATTGAGGGTTCCACACGGGTTAATTATTTTCATAATGACCTGATTCGCAATGGCTGGGCGGTAAAAGTAGCCGGTGGCTGCTATGCCAATATCTTTGAGAATAATAATTTTATCGATAATTCTTTTGACGTATCCTACAACACTAAAATGAATGATAACCGGTTTTTGGGCAACTACTGGAGCTCTTATACCGGTTATGACCTTAATCGTGACGGCATTGGCGATGTGCCTTACCGGCCGGTGAAATTATTTTCTTATATTGTCGGGCGCACCCCCGAAACCATCATTTTGCTGCGTAGTTTGTTTATCGATATTCTAAATTTTTCCGAAAAGGTGTCACCGGTATTCACCCCCGACAACCTGGTGGATGAAGCCCCTAAAATGAAGATAACCCATGATTGAGATAAAAGACCTGCATAAAAAATTCGGCCGTCTTCAGGTATTGGACGGGGTAAGCCTGCAAATTGCCGATCAGGGCATTTTTGCCATCCTGGGGCCCAACGGCAGCGGCAAAACCACCCTTATCAAGAGTATTCTGGGCATGGTGATACCGCAAAAGGGCGAGATATACGTAAACGGCCAACCGGTTAAGGGGCAGTGGGAATACCGCAGGCAGATTAATTACCTGCCGCAGATTGCCCGTTTCCCGGAGAATATCTCGGTAACGGAGCTGTTGCAGATGATAAAGAATCTGCGTAGTCAGCCGGCCAATGATGCGGAGCTTATCGAGCTCTTCGGCCTGCAGGGGCATTTGCATAAAAAGCTGGGCAACCTGTCAGGAGGTACCAAGCAAAAGGTCAATATTGTGCTGGCCTTTATGTTCGACAGCCCTATATTCATCCTGGACGAACCGACCACCGGGCTTGATCCGGTGTCGCTGCTGCGCCTGAAAGACTTGTTGCGTAAGGAGAAAGAGGCCGGCAAAACCATCCTGATCACCACCCATATCATGGATTTTGTCGAGACCATGGCCGATGAGATTGTCTTTTTGCTGGAAGGCAATATTTATTTTAAAGGCACGCTTGACGAGCTAAAGAAAAAAAGCAACCAGCAAGACCTGGAGCATGCTATTGCCAACATATTAGCCGAGAACTCATGATCAAAGTACTGCAATATAGCTTTTACGACCTGATACGCAGCCGCTGGAGCTACGTGTATTTTCTGTTTTATCTGGTGCTGGGCTTTGCCCTGTTGTTTCTCAACAACAGCATCTCCAAGGCCGTTATCACGTTGATGAACGTGATTGTCGTCCTTACCCCGATGATTGGCACCATATTCGGCATTATGTATTATTACAGCTCGCGCGAGTTCACCGAGCTGCTGCTGGCCCAGCCGTTGCGTAGGCGTACCATCTTTTTGGGGCAGTATCTGGGAGTAGCCCTGTCGCTTACCCTCAGCCTGGTGTTTGGTCTGGGGCTGCCTTTTGCCTTTTATGGCCTGGGGCAATCGGCCGAGATGGGCAATTTCGCCTTACTGCTTCTGTCGGGCGCCTTTCTCACCTTTATCTTCGTGGCGCTGGCCTTTATCATCGGTCTGCGCAACGACAACCGCATCAAAGGGTTTAGCTACGCCATCCTCATCTGGCTGCTGCTGGCGGTGATCTACGATGGTATATTCCTGATATCCCTGATTATTTTTGAAGACTACCCGCTCGATAAGTTCACCCTGATCGCTACCATGTTCAACCCCATCGACCTGTCGCGCATTCTTATCTTGCTTAAGTTGGATATCTCCGCCTTGCTGGGTTATACGGGGGCGATTTTCCAGAAGTTTTTCGGTACGCAGACGGGCTTGTTTACCTCTTTGGGTGTGCTTATTGTCTGGACCTTGGTACCGGTTTATTTTATTGTGCGTCTGGCGCGTAAAAAAGATTTCTAGTCCACCACGGTGTGGGTCTTAAGGGAAAAAGCAATGGGTTTGGCGGCAAACATGGCTTTGGTTTTGGCCCAGACTGTGGCAAACAGATCGCTTTGACGGTAGGCTTCCAGGGCAGCCGCATCGCGCCATTTGCTGTAGGTACTAAAGCTGTCGGGGTTGTCCACATCCTGCATAAGCTCCAGGTATTCGCAGCCATCTACCTGGCGTATTTTGTCTTTTATTTCCTCAAACAGAGCCAGAAAATGAGCCGTTTCTTCCGGCCGAAAGGTCATTTTTACGATTCTAATCAGCATAATCTTCAAATTTAATAATTACCGGGCTATCGAAATCGAGCCCCAACAACTGCTGAGCGCGGCCATGGCGGATACCTATTTCGAGCAGATCGAGGTGGTTGAAGGTTACATAGCAGTCGCCCGGCTCCACTTCGGACAGCGAGCGGGTAATATGCCGGGCACTCTCACGGCCGAATTTGATGGTGTACGTCTTGTCTTTGGATAAAATATCAAAATCATGCCGGGGGATGTTGGTAATCAGGTTGCCGTAATGATCCACATGCATCACATGCCCCATTATCTCCTGGCGATTGGCCTTTACCTTTCGTCTGGCGTAGGCTTTGATGTCCGGAGCCGGGTCACCCAGTTCTTCCAGCAAAGCGCCATTGGCCAGGTTAAGGGCGGCAGGAGCCATTACATCGCGGGCTACAAAACCTTTGCCGGCAGCTGGCAAGAGCACCACTTTTTCGGGCTCCCATTCACTTATCAGGCTTATCAAACCGTTGTCGGGCGTGATGAAAAAGTGCCCTTCCACCTCAGCTGCTATGACAGGCTGCTGCATGCCAGCCTGGCTGTCAATGGCTACCAGATGAATAGTGGCAGCCGGAAACTCACCAAATGCCGATCCCAGCACAAAAGCTGCCTGTGCCACGTTGGCCGGGGCAATATGATGGCTGATATCCACCACCACAGGGTGTTGCCGGCTATTGAGCAAGGCGGCTTTTACAATAGCCACATAGGCATCGCGCTGCCCGAAATCGGAAGTAAAAGTGATGATGGCCATACAACTTCTGCCGGTAAAAATACGTAGATTTGATTGGTGTAAAATTAGTTAAAAAATAGCCATATTTGAGTTACAAAAAGAATAACTATTGGTTGAAAGAATAATAATCCTGGACGATATTTCGCTGCCTGATTTTTTGGGTGTAGAGAACCGCAACATTGGCCACCTGGCCAGTGCCTTTCCCAAGAGCAAGATTATTTCCCGTGGCAATAAAATCAGTATAAAAGGCGCTGCCAGCGATATCAACCGTATCTATGATATCCTGAATAGCTTGATAGAGCACTATCATAAATTCGGCAGCATCACTACCGAAAATGTCGAGACCTTTGTCAGGGAGGAGGAGATGCACCATCTACCGGTAGAGGCCGAGCAGGCGCTGGTTTATGGTGCGGGAGGTAAGGTAATCAAGGCCAAATCGATGAATCAGCGCAAGCTGGTGGAGGCAGTGATGCAGCATGATGTGGTGTTTGCCATTGGTCCGGCCGGTACCGGCAAAACTTATATTTCGGTGGCTTTGGCCGTACGGGCGCTCAAGAACAAGGAGGTTAAGAAAATCATCATTACCCGTCCGGCTGTCGAGGCCGGGGAGAGCCTGGGCTTCCTGCCAGGCGACCTGAAGGAAAAGGTGGACCCTTATCTGCGGCCGGTTTATGATGCCCTGGAAGACATGCTGCCACGTGAGAAGCTGCGCTATTATCTCGAGCACGACATTATCGAAATAGCCCCGCTGGCCTATATGCGCGGCCGCACCCTGCACCGGGCTTTTATCCTGCTCGATGAGGCTCAAAATACCACTCACAATCAGATCAAAATGTTCCTTACCCGCCTGGGGCCGCAGTCCAAGGTGATCGTAACCGGAGACACCACCCAGATCGACCTGCCCAATCATCAGCACTCCGGTTTGCTCGATGCCATCGATTTGCTTAAAGATATCGAAGGTATAGGAGTGATTTATTTGGAGCGCAAGGATGTGGTACGCCATAAGCTGGTAAAGCAGATTGTGGCAGCTTATGAAAAAGAGGAGAAAAAGAAATGAGGGGCAGAGGAGCTGGAAAAGTTTTTGGGTGTAATTGCTATACAATTATTCAATTGAATACTTGAATAGCTTAATTCATTATTTTTACTTATATTCACCTGTTAAAAGACACCCATGTTCTTCTGGTCGGGTTTTCCTTTTATCAGGATTGTCCTCTTTTTTACTGCCGGCATTGTTCTGGCCGTATATCTACCGCACTGGCAGTGGCTTATGCTCTGGACAGGCATCTTGGCCGGGGTAGCCTGGTTGCTGCTATTGGCCGGATGGTCAAGATGGTTTATTCGCCTTAATTACCTGTATGGTTTTATCGCCTCATTGTTATGGCTGTGCTTGGGGTGGATTTTTCTTGTAGCAGCTACCGAAAGCCGCCATCCCGGTCATATCTTGCATGTACAGCCTGGTGATGCTTATGCCGCCCGGGTTATTTCCTCACCCTTGCGTAAAGGGCGCTTTTTTCAACTTAAGGCAGAGGTAGAGGCAGTTCATGACACTACCGGTTGGCATCCGGCCGGGGGCAAATTGTTGTTATATCTTGATACGGCAGCCGGACAGCCACAAATTACCGACCGGCTGGTGATTAGCAGTTGGCCGCAACCGGTAGCACCCCCGCGCAACCCCTATGAATTTGACTACCGCCAGTTTCTGGCCTTCAACAATATTTGGCACCGGCAGTTTATACGCGCAGGTCAGGTACGTTGGGTTGCTGTTTCTCATGCCTTTTCGCTGTCTCGTTTGGCCTTTCAGATGCGGTCGGTCTTGCAAGATCAACTTCAACGATACATCAAGGATGATCAGGCGCTGGCGGTCATCCAGGCCCTGCTGCTGGGCAACAAAAACGACCTCGATGTCACCACCACCGAAGCCTATGCCCGGGCGGGCGCCATGCATGTGCTGGCGGTAAGCGGACTGCATGTGGGTATCATTTACCTTATCTTGCTCCTGCTGCTGGGCCAGCGGCCCGACAGGGTTACCAGACCGGTATTGGTGGGGGCCGTGGTGATACCGGCCTTGTGGCTCTATGCTTTGCTAACCGGCCTGTCGCCATCGGTAATGCGGGCGGTTACCATATTTAGCCTGCTGGCGGTAGGCTATATGTTTAAGCGCCAGGCCAATACCTTTAATATGTTGGCTGTCAGCGCCTTTATACTGCTGGTGGCGAACCCCTATCTCTTGATGTCGGTTGGTTTTCAGCTAAGCTATCTGGCGGTTGCCGGTATTTTACTTTTTTACCCCTACCTGGAAAGCCTCTGGAAGCCAACCTCCCGCCCCTGGCGCCTTTTGTGGCAGATTACCGCTTTGTCGGTAGCGGCACAACTGGCCACGGCACCCTTGTCAGCCTTATATTTTCATCGCTTTCCGGTTTATTTTCCGGTCTCCAACTTACTGGTTATTCCGGCTGCTACGCTCATTGTGTGGGGCGGTATTGGGCTGTTGTTGCTGGCCACTTTTGCCGGCCCTGCCGCTCAACTACTGGGGTTGGGGCTTACCTGGCTGGTAAAGCTGGTCAATAGTGTATTGCTGACCATTGGTAATTGGCCGGGGGCAAATATTGCCGACCTGGCTCCCGGCATTGCCGAAACCTGGTTGATTTATGGCTTACTGATGGCCTTGTACCTCTATTTTGTTTACCGTCAAAAAACCTATCGCTACCTGGCTTATAGCCTTGCCCTGTTGTTGGCTACCGCTCTGTCAGTGTATGAATACCGGGCCATGCACCTGAAACAAATCGTCTTTTATAGCACCGGCCGCGACTACGCCATTGATCTGGTAGACAACCGGCAATATATTAGTCTGATGGATTCCTCCTTGCAGAAGAACAGCGAGAAAGTAGCCTTTCTCATCACCCCGTATCGCAGGAAGTGGGGGCTGCGACCGGCTTTCCAGGCTCCGACTACCGGGTCGGTGGCCGGCCTTGGCCGGGTAGTAGTTTGGCGGGGTTATAAAATTTTGCTGGCTGCAGAATGTCTGGATAAGGAACAAATTCCTGCGGCATTCGATTTTGTGTTATTGCCGGCTATCCGGGGCACCAATTGTGCTGCCAATCGAGTAGTATTGTGTAAATTCGTAAAACAAGGGCAAATGATGTATAAAGCTCATGACCTGACACGCCAGGGTGCCCTGCTGGTTAACATAAACTGAATGACATGGATATCGTACTGCAAAGCAAGGAAGACCGGATTGGCTATATAACCCTGAACCGACCGGAAAAACGCAATGCCCTCAATCAGGAAATGGTAGAGGCGCTGACGGCTGCCTTTGCCGCTATGGAGGCTGAAGAAGAAGTAAAGGTTATCGTTTTGCAGGCCAGCGGCACGGTATTTAGTGCCGGTGCCGATTTGGCCTATCTGCAGAGCTTGCAACAAAACAGCTATGATGAGAACCTGGCCGACTCCATGCGGCTGCGCGATCTGCTGGCTAAAATATATGAAATGGAGAAAGTGGTAATCGCCCGTGTGCAGGGGCATGCCATAGCCGGTGGCTGCGGCTTGGCTTCGGTATGCGATTTTGTGATTAGTGCACAGGAGGCCAAATTCGGTTATACCGAAGTGCGGATTGGCTTTGTGCCGGCATTGGTGATGGTATTTCTGGTGCGCAAGTTGGGCGATGCCCGCGCCCGCGAATTACTGCTGGGCGGGGCATTGATTACTGCTGAGCGGGCACAGGCTATCGGTTTGGTCAACCATGTTGTAGCGGCTGACGAATTGACCAGTTTTACCCGAGATTTTGCCCAGGAATTGTGCCAAAAAAACGCTGCCACTTCTATGCGGCTGACCAAGCAGTTGCTGGCCCGCATACAGGGGGTGCCGCTGCATGAGGCGCTGAACGATGCAGCAGAAACCAATGCCGGAGCCCGCAGCACTCCCGATTGTCAGCAGGGGATAGCGGCATTTCTGGCCGGAGAAAAGATTAGCTGGTAAATGTCCGGGGCACAACAGGTACTACAGCAGGTCTTCGGGTATGAAAGCTTCCGGCCGGGACAGGAAGAGATAATCAACTCCGTACTGGCTGGTATAGATACCTTTGCTCTTTTACCTACCGGAGGGGGTAAGTCGTTGTGTTATCAGGTACCGGCTTTGATGTTAGAGGGTCTCACCCTGGTTGTTACCCCCCTGATTTCCCTGATGCTGGATCAGGTGGATGCACTTAGGGCCAGAGGTGTGCGTGCCTATGCCCTGCATTCAGGGCTGGACCACCGTCAGCAGCAGGTGGTGCTCGACAACTGCGCCTTTGGCGATGTAAAGCTTTTGTATTGCGCCCCCGAGCGCCTGGCATCGGATGAGTTCCGGGCACGGTTGCCACATTTGCATGTACGTTTCCTGGCTGTTGACGAAGTCCATTGTGTGTCGGAATGGGGCCATGATTTCCGGCCCTCATATTTACTCATAAAAAAAGTGCGTGAAGAGCTGGACGAAGTACCCATGCTGGCACTTACGGCTACCGCCACCCCGCAGGTAGAGCAAGAGGTAATAGACCTGCTGGGTATGCAGCAGCCGGCTGTTTTTCGTACTTCTTTCAGTCGCCCCAACCTGGTGCTGGTGGTGCGCCAGGCAGAGGATAAGGAGGCACGACTGGCCGATATCCTTAACAAGGTGGCCGGAAGTGCCATTGTATATGTGAGCTCCAGGCGCAAGGCCCGCGACCTGGCCGGTTGGTTACAAAAACATAAGCAAATTGCCGCTACTTTTTATCATGCCGGCCTCAAGTCGGCAGAGCGTGCAGTCCGCCAGCAGCAATGGAAGACAGGCCACGTACGCGTGATGGTGGCTACCAATGCCTTCGGTATGGGTATAGACAAGCACGATGTGCGCCTGGTGGTGCATGTGGACGTGCCCTCCAGCCTGGAGGCTTATTATCAGGAGGCCGGCCGGGCCGGGCGTGATGGTCAGCGGGCTTATGCGGTACTGTTGCATCACCCTCGCGATGGCAAGAGCTTGCAGCAGCGTTTTGATTTGGCTCATCCCGATGTACCGTATTTGCGGCATGTGTATCAGTGCCTGGCAAACTACTACAAGCTGGCCGTAGGCAGCGGTTATTTTCAGAGTTTTGATATTGACCTGAGCGCCTTTGCCAAAAGGTATAAGCTGCAGGCCGTGAAGACCTATAATGCCCTGAAACGCCTGGAAGAGGAGGGGCTCATCAGCCTGAGTGAAGGACTGCACCTGCCCTCGGTTTTGAAAATTAACCTGCAAAAGCAGGCCTTGTATGAATTTCAGGTAAAGCATGCCCGTTATGATGAGTTTATAAAAGGCATGTTGCGCCTTTATGGGGGTCGCTTGTTTGCTGAGTTTGTAAAAATCGATGAGCAGCGCCTGGCACATTTTCTCAAAACCGAAGAAAAAATAGTGCGTGATAATTTGACCAGATTGCACAATATCAGGGTGGTGACCTACATACCGCAAACCGACAGCCCCAAAATCACCTATCTCACACCCCGCGTTCATGCCGATCAGTTATTTCTTAACACCAAAAGGCTGAATATGCTCAGGCAGGCTGCGGCCGACCGGTTGCAGGCAGTGCAGGATTATCTGGACACAAAAAACTGCCGGATGCAACATATACTGCATTATTTTGGTGAAAAGGCAGAAACATGCGGGCGTTGTGATCGCTGCCTGGCAAGGAAGCACAAAAAAGCAGACCTTACACCTCGCATTTTGGCCTTGCTGGCAAAAGGTCCGGTAAATGCTAATGAATTGCTACGGCAGTTTGCCTGGGCAGAGGAGGAGCAGGTGCTGGACACAGTACGGCAACTGCTGGAGGGCAGGAAGATTTTCCGGGAAGAGGATAAATTGCGGCTGTTGTAGGCAATACTTTCGTATTTTTGTTAAGAAGCATACCATACTTATTATGAAACGAACAATATTTATTTTTCTGGCAAGCATGGTCAGCTATTCAGGCCTTAAAGCCCAATGCGATGAATTTCCTCCCCTTAAAGAAGGGACATTTTGGGAGTGGACAATATATGATAAGAAAGGCAAAGAGGCCGGCAAAACAATGCAGGAGGTGATTGCCTACAACAAAACGGCCGATGGGTATGAACTCACCCTAAACGTGCAGCATCAGGACAAAAAGGACGAAAAATGCCCGCCAATGGAAATGACCATGACCTGCCGTAACGGGGCTATTTATATGGATATGAAAAATTTTGTGCCGGCTGAATACTTATCTGGTGAAGAGGGCGAGGCAACCATAAAAGTAGAGGGTGATAATTTGAGCTATCCGGTTGATATGAAAGCCGGGGATTTGCTGCCTGATGCCTCAATCAAGGTGTCTTTGAATGAAATGATGAACATGACCATCAATATCCGCAATCGTAAGGTGGAAGGACAGGAGACCATCACCACTCCGGCCGGCACCTTCGACTGCTATGTAATCAGCCAGACTTCGGAAACAAAAATGGTGATTACCATGGCCTTTGATAGCAAGGACTGGTATGTGCCGGGCATCGGTTCGGTTAAGTCGGAGTCATACAAGAAAGGTAAACTGCAGTCTTATTCGCTTCTTACCCGTTTTGAAAAAAAATAATACCCTCCAAATAAAAGCAACGCCTCTTTTGAGGGAAACAAGTTATATTTGACAAAAAAATGAATACTATGAAGATTAAATCAATGATACTCATGATCGCCTTGCTGCTGACTGGCTGGCAAGGCCTGACGCAAACCATGCAGGAGGATTTGCAGTACCTGGCTTCGGACGAGCTGAAAGGACGCGAGATAGGTACTGAGGGAGAGAAAGCTGCAGCCAAATACCTGGCCAAAAGGTTTAAGAAAATCGGTCTGGAGCCGAAAGGCACAGATGGTTATTATCAGGAATTCGCTGTAAAACCGCAGTACAATCCGCATGCCAGGGTGCCGATAGATACCAGCAAGGCCATCGAGGGGCGCAATGTAATCGGCTATATCGACAACGGAGCCCCTACTACGGTTATCATCGGGGCACATTTCGACCACCTGGGTATGGGAGGAGAAGGCTCCTTGTATGAAGGCGAGGATCTGCAGATACACAACGGAGCCGATGACAATGCCAGCGGGGTTACGGTACTGTTGCATTTGGCTGATTGGCTACAGGGTAAATATCCGCACAACAACTACCTGTTTATTGCTTTTTCGGGCGAAGAAAAAGGTCTGTGGGGCTCGGGCTGGTTTACCAAACACCCGACCATCGACCTCTCTACGGTGAATTACATGATCAATATGGATATGGTGGGTCGCCTGAGTGCTGACAAGCAGCTGGCTATTTATGGTACCGGTACTTCACCTGCCTGGCATCCTATGTTGGATGAGATAGGTAAAGAGCTCGGTTTCAAACTCAAATTCCATCCCAGTGGGGTAGGCCCTTCCGATCATACTTCTTTTTACCTGAAAGACATGCCGGTGCTGCATTTCTTTACCGGTCAGCATGAAGACTATCACAAGCCCAGTGATGATTATGACAAGATCAACTACGAAGGGATGCAGGAAGTACAGAAATTTATCGAGCAGGTAATAGCCCGGCTTGATGGCCAGGAAAAACTGGAATTTACCAAAACCAAGGATGAGGAGAATAAAGCGCCCGCCTATTCAGTTACGCTGGGGGTAATACCCGACTATATGTTTGATGGTGAAGGTATGTTGATATCGGGTGTGCGTGAAGGCCGTCCGGCAGCTAAAGCAGGCTTGCAAAATGGTGATATCGTGATACAAATGGGTGAGTACCCGGTAAAAAATATGATGGGCTATATGGAAGCCCTGGGTAAGTTTAAAAAAGGACAGACCACCACCGTAAAAGTGAAACGCGGAGAGGAAATGCTTGAGTTTGAGGTTACTTTTTAACAGTTTTTAGCAGGCTAGATTTTGAAAAGGTTAACTGGTTTGTTTTTAGTGTTGGCTGTTGGCAGCACAGTGCTGGCACAACGGCATGCCCAGCCTTACGATTTTCCCGATTCGGTTGATACGCGTGATCATCCTATACAGCTACAGGAAAAAAGATTGTATAGCGATACGGCCAATCAGGTGTTTGCTACCAATGATTTTCCGGCTGCACGCCTTAATAATTTTGAATTGATAAGGGGTAATCTGTACAAGGTTACTATTGCACCGGAGAATACCCCAATTAACTATAGCTCGTGGTACGCTTTTAAAATTTGGTCAACTACAGATAAGGATATCTGGGTGCAGTTTGTTTATACCTATGCCGGCCACCGGTATATTCCCAAGCTTAGTCATGATGGTGAGCATTGGCAGGCAGCCGCCCCCGATGATTTCACCTTTTTGGCTGACGGGCAAGCAGTGCTGCACCTGGATGTAAGCCCCGATACTTTGTGGGTGGCAGCTCAGGAAATCACCGATACACGTAGGGTGGCTACCTGGCTGCAGGGCTTGTCAGCAGATGAACGGGTTACGGTAGATACCATCGGACAAAGTAAACTGGGGCGGCCGCTGCTGTTTATGGACATCCATACTGGCAAAACCCGTAAGAAAGACATAATTGCCATTTTTAGCAGGCAGCACCCACCGGAGGTGACCGGCTTTCAGGCCTTGCAGGCGTTTGTTGATGAGCTGTTGACGAATGAGCGTTCGGCAGAATTTTTTAAGCAATACCGGGTAGTAGTATATCCGTTGCTTAATCCGGATGGGGTGGATCTGGGACATTGGCGCCACAATGCCGGGGGCATAGACCTGAACCGCGATTGGGCCTATTATCGCCAGCCGGAAACCCGTCAGGTGGCGGATCATCTGGTGAATCTGGCGGCAGACAGCAAAAGCCGCGTGGTGCTTGGTATAGATTTTCATAGCACACAAAAAGATGTTTTTTATACTTTACCCGACTCGGGCTATGTATCTCATATCCCTTGGTTTAAAAGAGCCTGGCTGCGTGGTATAGAGCAAACGATTGGTGGTGATTACCGCTTGAATGAAAGTCCTTCCGGTCTTGGTCAGCCGGTATCCAAAGGGTGGTTTTATACCCAGTTTAAAGCCGAAGGAGTAACCTACGAGGTAGGCGATGAAACACCGCGGGATTTCATAAGGCGCAAAGGTCAAGTGGCTGCCCGGGTGATGATAGATGTTCTACTGGATAAAGGAGGTAGTTGATAAATCAGGGCGTTCTGCGCTTATAGCCTCTACGCTTGTAATAACTACCTGGTTTACGGCCACTACTGCCAAAAATATTGGGAGGCAAATAATATTCTACGCGGATACTAAGTAAGAAATAGCTGTCCTTCTTGCTGGGATTGCCGCGTTGTGTTCCGGGGGGGCGAGGATTCTTTCCTACTTCATAGGATCTGTCGCTCATAGAAGCAGCTAGCTTGTCTCCACCATAAGCAGCTACCCCCGGATAAACTGTACTAATATCATCCAAATAATCCGAGAAAGTATAGCGAAAGCCACCATTTAGCGAAACATTAAAGGCTGGCGCTACCATCATTTTGACTCCTACCCCAAACGGTATCACCATGGTTACAGGTGAATAATTTACCATTTCGGTCTTCAGTTTTCTTAAATTAACCATTTTTCCCGCATCCGGCAAAGGATTACCTTCATAGTCTAGGCTTGGTACTTCTGCTTTTGGTACATAATATAGAGCCCCAACACCAACAAAAAGATAAGGGTTAACCAATGGTCGTTGATAATAACGACCAATCTCAGGGAAAAGTTGGATTTCTCCTACTACCGAAAGCTCAAAATTAACACTCCGGAAAGATAAATTACGTGGTACTCGCCCTTCATTTCCTACTTTGGCATCACTCGCCTGGAATTGAAAAAAGGTAAGGACAGCACGGGCAGACAATCTATCAGTAAACCTACGGGTCAGCCCGGCTTCAATGTTGTACATCGTACCATGAAAAAGGTCTCCGTCATTGGTAATTTCGCCAAAGTATTTGGCTGTACCCGTACCTCCCGATACAATCCACCTGCGGTCGATGCGCCTGTTGTAAAAACTTTGTGCCCACAGACCATCTGCAAGTAAAGCCAACACCACTATGAGAAGCACCTTTTTCATTTTAACCTACGGTAGTTTGACGTTAAAGGTATTAAATATTCCTTATTTGTGAAACAAAAACAATAATTCTTTGTTATTCCTCTACGTTAATTACGTATAGGTGTTTAACATAACCGGCATAATTAACATCAGCAGGTCTTCATTTTCATCCTGTTCCGATGGGGTTATCAGTCCCGCCCGGTTGGGTGCCGACATGTGAAAACGGGCTTTGTCAGAATCCAGGTTACTAAGCATCTCAATCAAAAACTTGGAATTGAACCCGATTTCAATATCTTCACCCTCGTGTTCGCAGGCCAGGCGCTCGTTGGCTTCATTGGAAAACTCCAGGTCTTCGGCTGAAATAACCAATTCACTGCCGGTAATCTTCAGGCGTACCTGATGGGTGGTTTTGTTGGCATAAATAGAAATACGCTTGAGCGAGCTCAGCATCTCCAGCCTGTCGATGGTCATGGTTATCGGGTTTTCGGAGGGAATAACATTTTCATATTCCGGATAACGCTCGTCAATCAGCCGGCATATCATTTTCATATTATCGAACTGAAAGAAGGCATTCGATACATTGAAATCCACATGTACCTGGGTATTCTCGGACGGCAGCGTGTTTTTGAGCAGATTTAGGCCTTTACGAGGCACGATGATAGCATGACCGTTTTCGGTGGCTACATCTACCCTGCGGTAGCGGATGAGCTTGTGCCCATCGGTGCCGACAAAGGTAGAGCCGGCTTCGGTCAGGTTCATATAAACACCGGTCATGGCCGGGCGTAGTTCATCGTTGCTGGTAGCGAATATGGTATGTGTAATGGCCTTTTGCAGTACATGGCTGCTCATGCTTACCGAAAAGTCGGGGGTAACCACGGGCACTTTCGGGAAGTCGGTGGCATTTTCACCGGCCAGCTTATAGCGACCATTGTCACTGCTGATTTCCACACTGTAGGTAGCCTGGTCGATAGAGAAAGAGATGGGCTGCTCAGGTAGCTCCCGTAGTGTATCTATCAAAATTTTGGCAGGCACGGCAATGCTGCCACTCTCTTTAGCCCCCACTTCAATCTCTGTAATCATGGAAGTTTGCAAATCGGAGGCGGTGATCGTTAGTTTTTTATCAGATACTTCAAAAAGGAAATTTTCTAATATGGGTACTACCGGATTTGTGGTTATTACCCCGTTGATACGGGTTAGTTCTTTGAGTAATTCTCCTGACGAAACAAGAAATTTCATTTCTTTCTAAATTATGTTTGGCGTTTACTTTACATGCTTGCTACCGCCTTGCGGCAGATTGCCGTAAAGTTAAAAAAAATAGCCTATACAAAGGCTTATTCGTCAGTAAATTCCTGTTTGGTTTTGAATATCCCTTTTATCCGCTGGTATTTGAATAGGGCCGGTGTGCCATCGCTCAGTATGCCGACCAGATAGGGCTTACCGGCCGGTCGTTGCAGGAAGACCACCTCTTTGGTACGGCCGGTGGCGGTTTGCAATTGTAAGCCGGCCCAGTGTGGTTGCTGCAGGTAGAGGTGGTATGTGCCGGCCGTATCCTGCGGGGTCAGGTAGCGGTCGGCTTGCAGGTAGGCTACCTCTTCCAGATAGTTGGCAATGGCCGTGCTGTCAGCCGTTATACCGGGTATTTCAAAAAAGTTGTTCTTCTGCCTGATAACCAGCGAATCGTCAGGGTAAATGAGTCTGAGACGGCTCAGCAGGGCAAAATTGGTAGTGAAGACAAAGCGCGAACGCCAGTCGCTGGCCGGCACACTGAAAATGCCGGCCACATAGCTCTGATAACCGGGTATATGCACTTGCCAGGGCGTGGCCTCACGGTGATTGAGCATCCAGGTAATTTCCAAATCGGGGTTGCCCCCGACAAAATAGTCTTTGATGGTGTCAGCCCCATAAGTGATGATAGTACGCACCCCCTGGCTGCGTAGTAAGGCCGCCAGCGAATCGGCTTCCTGGCGTGCTACCGGCCTGCGAATTTCCAGGCGCGACAGCACTGAGAAAAATACCGTGGCCATGCTCTGGTCGAGTAGCAGGGTGTCGTTCAGGTGCCACTGGCCCTTCTCGAAATGAAAATGGTTTTGCTCGTCCGGGCCGAGCAGATATACATCGGTGATTTCCTGCTGGTCGTTGAGCTGAAACAGTTTTTTATCTACACCCAGGGTATCGGAGTTCCGGTCAAACCGAAGGAGAAGACCAATGGTCACCAGGGTAATGGCCAGCAGGCTCAACAGGCGGATATTTTTTGTGCGTTGTTGCATCAGAAACGGGTATATTTTCTTTTACGATAAATAAACACGCCTAATCCCAACAAGGTAATCAGCACCAGGGGGGTCAGCAGATTTACGAGGCGAATCATTTGGCGGTTTTCATCTACCTTAACCTTATCGAGCGGCCGGATAATTACCTGGCGGGCGCGGGCGGCTATCAGGCCGTTGCCTTCCAGCAGATACTGGATGGCATTGAGCACCAGGTCGGCATTGGCAAACTGCTGGCGCATAAAGGGGTCGAAAGCTACCGGCAGGGGGGCTCCGTTGCGTGGGTCGGTAGTGTTCTTTACGAAATCGCCATCGGCTATCACTACCAGGGCTGTCGGCTTTCCTTGCTCTACAAAACCTTTATTATCTACACCATCGGGCAGAAAACGGTTTTTGTACAACGAAGTAAAGCTACCCTCAAGGAGGCAGGCCACGGGAATATGCTGCTTGTCGAATTTTTCCGGCAGCAGGTTTTCCTGTAAAATATTGATATCGACATATACCGGGGCACGGCTTACTCGTGAGTAAGGCGAACTGGTCATGAGGATGGTTTTGCGGATGCCTTGCGCTTTTACGGTGTCAATGCTGCTGACAAACCGGGTGAGGGAGGCGTCCAGGTTGCGCACAATTACATGGTTGGCGTAGTTGTTAATAACCGGATAAAAAGGCCATTGCAGGAGTTGTATCTGCGGCTGGTCACCGGCCTGGCCGATAACTACAGGGTAGCTGCCGGCTACAAAGTCCTGCACCAGGTCGTTGTTGATGCGTACGCCATAGCGGAACAACAGGTCGTCCAGGTTGAGCTCGTAAGGAAATGTATAGGTGCCGGAAGCTGCGCTGTCCATATTTACGGCTACCTTGTCGAGCATAAAAATAGCCTTGCCACCCTGCATAATATATTGGTCGATATAGTATTTGTCGGCCTCACTGAATTTCTCCTTGGGCTGGATGAGTAGCAGTACATCGGGCTGCACTTCGGTCAGTCGGTCGGGGGTTAGCTCTCGCAGGCGGTACTGCTCGCGCAGCGTGTTTTTAAAGCTGACCATCTCAATGGAGTCGGCCTCATGGTGGCCGGTGGTGAGCGCCACCAGCGGCCGGTGGTCGCGGGTTACCTGGTGGATGGCGTTAATCAGCTCGTACTCAAGGCCTTCTATCGATTGGTTGATGCGCACCTCAGGGGGGGCGGCCGTATTGCCCTTAAACAACTGCACGGCCAGTTCGCGTGAGCCGTAATTGACCATCACTCCGGCAAAAATCCTTTTCTGCAAGCGCTTGCCTTCTTCCATGAGCACTACATCGGTAGGTTGCAGGCCTTTTTTGATCAGGTTTTGCATAAATCCGGCCCGGCTTTTGGTGCTGCCGGCTGCTGCCGGATCAATAAGTTGATAGACCACCTTGCCGTTTGAGTAAACGTTGAATTCATCCAGGGTCTCGAGCAAGGCTTTTTGCATGCGCTTAAAATGTGCCGGTAGTTCACCAGCCAGATACACCTCAACGGTAACCAGGTCGGGCAGTTGCTGCAGGTACTCTTTGGTGGCCGGGGTAATGGAGTAGCGCTTTTCTTCGGTAAGGTCGAGGCGGAAGAAAAAACGCCCGGCCAGCAGGTTGACCAAGGCAAACAAGGCCAGCGCCAGGGCTACCTTCAGTACGGTTTCGCTACGTTTGCTGTCCAGGATACTCATCGTTGTCGGTTCAGGATAAGGCCGGTAAAAAACAATAGCAGTATATCCATGCTAAGAAAATAAAGTAAATCACGGGAATCGACCACCCCGCGGCTGATGGCATGGTAGTGGCGCTCCAGGCTGAGGTCGGCCAGCACGGGCGACAGGGCCGACCAGACATTGATGTTGGCCAGGGAGTTGATGCCGGTAAACATGAAGAAGGTAAAAAAGGCGGCCAATACAAAGGCGATTACCTGGTTGCGGGTAAGGGCGGAGGCCAGCAGACCGATGGCCGTATACACGGAGGTTAGCGCCAGCAGACCCAGGTATGAACCAGCAATACCGGCTACATCCACGTTGCCGGGGGGGCTGGCAATACGGTAGAGGGTAATAAAATACACCAGGGTAGGCAGCAGGGCAATAACGGCAATAGCCCAGGCAGCCAGGTATTTACCTCCGATAATAGCCCGCAGGGTTACCGGTTTTACCGCCAAAATCTCAAAACTGCCGGTTTTCAGTTCCTCTGAAAATACCTTCATGGTAATGGCCGGTATCAGAAAGATGAGCACAAAGGGCCCCATGGTAAACAAGGTGCCCATATCGGCATAGCCGTAATCGAG
>WFNR01000076.1 GCA_015488485.1 Cyclobacteriaceae bacterium
CTTCTCTTGGTAATTATAGCAGCAACAACAGTGCCCTGGCACTTTTCAGCAAGCGGGAGTATGGCTTGGCAGCTATCGGCTACGAGCGGCCCGTGCTGGCCCTCGACCACCTCAACGACCCCGGTAATCTGGGCACCATCATTCGCATTGCCGATTGGTTTGATATAGAATGGGTGGTACTAAGCCGGAATTCTGTAGATGTGTACAACCCCAAAGCGGTAGCAGCCGCCAAGGGCTCTTTGGCACGGGTGAAAGTGGCGGTTGGCGATTTGCATGTCTGGTTGCAGCAGGTAGAGGTGCCTGTGTATATGGCCGATTTGCATGGCGAGCCGCTGAACGATTTTCAACCCACATCACGAGGTGTTATTGTATTGGGCAGCGAGGCACATGGCATAGATCCGGAGCTCTTGCCGTTGGCTACACACCGCCTTACCATAGCGGGGCAGGGGCAGGCCGAGTCGCTGAATGTGGCTGTGGCTGCCGGTATTATCTGTTATCAACTGACCGGCCAATAAAAAAAGCCCGCTGTATGCAGCGGGCTTTTTTAGTCAAATAACTTGCTCTTATTGTTTTACCATTTTGAACACCCAATCTCCTTCCAGTCCGGTTAAGCGGCCACCCGGGACTGTATAAGTAAACTGCAAAGTCAGGGAAGTTTCGGTTACAGCGTTTTGTATTTCTATGCCATCATTTCTTACCAGCACATTTACATTTACACTGTTGTCGGCATTTTTGCCAAATTCCCAGGTGCCGCTGGCAGGCCATACTTCAGGGCTGGCACTGCTGCTGGTGGTGTAGCTTTTGTCGCCCAGAGTCAGGGTAAAACCGGCCCAATCGGCACTGCGGTCATTGCCATCCAGGGTTACGGCATTGGCGCCTGATTGTAATACCCAGGTGCCGGAAAGTTCTTCGGTACGTATTTGTTCATCAGATTTTGGCGGGTCAGTAGGTTTCTTACAACTGGTAAAGTAAACCATGCCACCCAACAATAATGTAAATAATAGTGCTTTTGACTTCATGATAATAATGTTAAGAGGTTTGTTAGCTTTATACAATTTTATAACAATAAGTAACTTAATTAATGTAACCTTTCATTACACCGCGGTCGGAGTTGCGTACAAACCGCACAATCTCGTCCCGCTCCTTAGAAGGGCTCAGTTCCAGCTCAATCAGCTCAATCGCTTTGGAATTATTCAAACCCTTTAGATACAAGTATCTGTAAATTTCCTGAATTTCCATAATTTTTTCTGAAGAAAATCCACGTCTGCGCAAACCGATTGAATTGATACCACTATATGACAACGGCTCGCGGGCGGCTTTAGTATAGGGAGGCACATCTTTGCGTACCAGTGAGCCTCCCGATATCATCACATGGGCGCCTACTTTCACAAACTGATGTACGGCCGTGGCTCCGCCAATGATGGCATAGTCATCTATATGCACATGGCCGGCCACTTGTACCGAGTTGGCCAGGATGCAGTTGTCGCCAATAATACAATCGTGGGCTATATGCACGTAGGCCATAAGCAGGCAATTCTTGCCGATCACCGTTTTCATCTTGTCGTTAGTGCCGCGGCTGATGGTAACGCACTCCCGGATTACCGTGTTGTCACCGATAATGGCCTCGGTTTCTTCACCATTGTATTTCAGGTCTTGCGGGGTACCGGAAATCACCGCTCCGGGGTAAATCTTGCAATTTTTGCCGATGCGGGCACCTTCAAAAATGGTTACATTGGAACCTATCCAGGTGCCTTCCTCAATCACCACATTTTGATGTATGGTACAGAATGGCTCGATTACCACATTGCGGGCAATCTTGGCCTGCGGATGAATATAGGCTAATGGTTGGTTCATGCGTCTCTTCTTACTATGCTGGCGGTCATCGACCCCTCACAAACCAGGTTATTGCCCACGTAAGCGCGGCCATCCATTTTAGCAATACCGCGCTTGATAGGAGCGGTGAGCTCACAACGGAACACCAGGGTATCGCCCGGCAGCACCATTTTCCGGAAACGGAAGTTATCAATACCCAGGAAATATGTCCAATAGTTTTCCGGGTCGGGTACGGTGTTGAGCACCAGTATGCCGCCAATCTGAGCCATGGCTTCTACTTGCAGCACCCCGGGCATTACCGGGTTTTCAGGGAAATGCCCCTGGAAGAAGAATTCATTCATGGTTACGTTCTTGATCCCTTCTACCGATGACTCGTCCAGGTGGATGATTTTATCGATCAGCAGGAAAGGGTAGCGGTGCGGCAGTATGTTGGCAATACCGTTGATATCGAGCACCGGAAGCCGGTTAGGGTCGTACCTGGGTATGTTGGCGCGCCCTTTGGTTAAGGTTTTTTTCAGCTTTTTGGCAAAGGCTACGTTGGCCGCATGGCCGGGGCGTGCTGCCAATATCTGCGCCTTAATAGGCTTGCCTACCAGGGCCAGATCACCCACTACATCCAACAACTTGTGGCGGGCTGGCTCGTTTTTGTGACGTAGCTCCACATTATTCAGAATACCCTCAGTGCGTACTTCTACGGCTTCTTTGTTAAACAGCTTGGCCAGGTCGTCCAGTTCTTCTTTTGATATCACCCGGTCAACCACTACAATGGCGTTGTTCAGGTCGCCACCCTGTATCAGGTTGTTTTTATAGAGGGTCTCCAGCTCGTGCAGAAAGCAAAAGGTGCGGCTGGCGGCAATCTCTTCTTCAAACTGGTTGATATCGTTTAGCGAAGCATGCTGGCTGCCCAGTACGGGCGAGTTGTAGTCCACCATTACCGTAACCCGGAAGTCGTCCAGCGGCAGGGCGGCCATTTCCACCTCGCGCTCAGCATCGCGGTAAAAAACACTCTCGCTTACCACCAGAAAGTCACGCGGGGCGTTTTGCTCTTCCAGACCGGCTTCTTTAAGCTTTTTGACAAACTGTATGGAGCTGCCGTCCATAATGGGTGGCTCCGGCCCGTCAAGCTGGATCAGCACATTGTCAATCTGCAAGCCCACCAAGGCCGCCATTGTATGCTCTACGGTGTTGATGCGGGCGCCACTCTGCTCGATGCTGGTACCTCTGGATACGTCCACCACATTATCCACATCGGCATCCACTAAGGGTTGCCCTTCCATATCCACCCGCTGAAACTTAATGCCGTGGCCCTCGGGAGCCGGCAGAAATTTCATGGTTACATCAATACCCGTATGCAGGCCTACCCCGGATATGGTGACCTGCTTTTTAATAGTATGTTGTTTATTGTACAAATTCATAGGCAGCGCAAAGTTATATTTTTTTCTCTAGTTCGTTTAGCCTGCGATATATTTCGGGCAGTTTCTTGAATACGGCATAAGAACTCATATAGCCCTTAATATCATAGGCCGGGTAGCCGAATAGTGTTTCTCCTTCTTTGCGGATTGATTTGGACACCCCCGACTGGGCGGCAATGGTGGTTTTGTTGGCAAGGTTGAGGTGGCCGACTATCCCCACCTGGCCGGCAATTACGCAGTGGTCGCCCACTGTAGTAGAACCGGAAATGCCGGCCTGAGCAGCTATCACCGTATGCTTGCCTATTACTACGTTATGGGCCAGCATCACCAGGTTGTCTATCTTGCTGCCTTCTTGTACGCGGGTGGCGGTATCGGGGAAGGTGGCGCAGTCTATGGTGGTATTGGCGCCAATGCTAACGTGGTCTTCCAGCACCACATGGCCCAGTTGCGGAATAGCCTTGTAAGAGCCATCGCTCTGGGGTGCCCAGCCAAAGCCATCGGCCCCCAGTACCGCTCCGGCATGTACCTGGCAGTGGCGCCCTACTTTGGTGCCGGCATATAGTTTGGCCCCGGGGTAAATAATGCTGTGGTCACCGATCTCACAGTTGTCGCCTACATAGGCATGCGGGTATATCTTTACCTGGTTGCCGATTTTGCAACCCTGCCCGATATAGGCAAATGCCCCGATATAGCAGTCTTCTCCTAACGTGCTGCTCTCATGCACATAGCAGGGCTCTTCACGCCCCGATTTTTGCGAGGCGATCATTTGCTGGTAGTAGTCCAGCAGGGAGGAGAAAGCAGCATAAGGGTCGGACACCCTGATGAGGGTGGTGCTGACCGGTTTTTTGAGCTCCAGATCATCCTTTACTATGACTGCCGTGGCCCCGGTGGTGTACAGGTATTGTTCGTACTTGTCGTTGGCCAGAAAGGAGAGCGCCCCTGCTCCGGCATCTTCTATCTTGCCAAGGGTGGTGATCTCCGCCTGCGGCTGACCTTCTATGCGGCCATTCAGAATATCGGCTATTTGCTCAACAGTGAATTTCATAATTGCGTGCTGTTAGGTAAAATCAATATGCTTGGCCCAGCAAAGGTAATGCTTACGCACAATACGGCTCATGGCTTTAATATTGGGCAGGTCGGTGGCTTCGTCAATATTTACCACCTCCCCGTTTTTGCGCAGCATCTTAATGGTTTTGCTGGTATGAATATAGGCGGCATTGCTTATTTCTCCGGTATGCAGCAGGTAGGGCAGTTCTTCATTGCTTACGCCTTCGGTGAGCAGCCGCTGTTTATGGTGGTTATAGGCCTGTTCGTCAGGTTGGTTGGTAAGGCTTATTTTAAAGAGCCTGCGATGTAGAAAAGAGCGGCAGAGATAGGCCAGTATGCGGTCTTCGTGGTGTTGCCACTGCTTAAGGGCCGCCCAGATGTCGTGGTCATCGAGCTGGCTAAAACGTGCCAGCCACTCGTTATCAGGTGAGCTGCCTGATCTTTCGGCAACCAGAAAGTACAACAGATGTTCGGGTTCGGTAAGACTGCCTGCCGCCAGCAGCTTACGGGCTCGCTGCATAATGGCGGCCAGCATGATATCGGCTGCCAGGCCGGTTTTGTGCAAATACACCTGCCAGTACATCAGTCTGCGGGCATTCAGAAAGTGCTCTACGCTGTATACGCCCTTTTCTTCCACCACCAGGTGGTCATCGGCCAGGTCCAGCAATTTGATGATACGCTCGGCCCCGATGGTGCCTTCACTCACTCCGGTAAAAAAACTATCGCGATTGAGATAATCCAGCCGGTCGACATCCAACTGACTGGCAATAAGCTGATGGAAGAAGGGCCGCTGATACTGGCCGGTAAACATTTGCAGGGTCATGTCCAGGGCTCCGTCAAACTGCTCGTTGAGTTGCTGCATCAACAAAACGGACAGCTCTTCGTGGCTGGTGCCGGGCAGCAGTATTTGCTCGAGCGAATGCGAAAAAGGCCCGTGGCCGATGTCGTGCAGCAAAATAGCCAGCAGAGCCGCTTCGTATTCCTCTGCACTGATGGAGTGGCCCTTGTCGCGCAGGTTATCGAGCGTACGCCCCATCAGATGCATGGCCCCCAGGGCATGATGAAAACGCGTATGCAGGGCGCCCGGATAGACAAAATCGGCCAACCCCATTTGGTTTATCCGTCTAAGACGCTGAAAAACAGGTGTTTCTATTATGTCGAAAATTAAATCGCTGGTGATACTGATAAAGCCGTAAAGCGGGTCGTTAATAATTTTTCTTTTATTCACGGGCACGTCTTGTTATTACCTCGATGCGGAACGATTTTTGTAATATTATTTAGAGCAGAAAATATACGCGGGTTTATCAACCATTTTGTAAATTCACCCCTTAACATACAGGCACGATGCAAAACTACAAAATACTTTGGGCTGACGATGAAATAGATATGTTAAAGCCGCATATACTGTTTCTCGAAAAAAAAGGCTATACCGTCAAGGCCGTGAAAAGCGGCCATGATGCCCTGGAGAGTTGCGATAAGGAATATTTCGATGTGGTCTTTCTGGATGAAAACATGCCTGGTCTGTCGGGGTTGGAGGTGCTGGCCAGAATCAAGAGCAAGCTGCCCAATATGCCGGTGGTGATGATTACCAAGAATGAGGAAGAGGAGATTATGGAAGAAGCAATTGGTTCCAAGATTACCGACTATCTGATTAAACCGCTCAACCCCAACCAGATACTTCTTTCGGTAAAGAAGATACTGGAAAACAAAAAGCTGGTTAGCGAGAAGGCCACTTCCGACTACCAGCGCGAATTCAGGGAGATAGCTCTGGAGCTTAATGAAGAGCTGGACTGGCAGGATTGGATAAAACTTTATAAAAAACTGGTACACTGGGAGGTAGAGTTTGCCGGTGACCAGCGCTCGGCCATGCTGGAGGTGCTCGAAATGCAGAAAAATGAGGCCAACAACCGGTTTGCCGATTTTATTATGGACACGTATGAATCATGGCTGAATGACGACAGCCAGGCTCCCTTGCTCTCACACCGCCTGATGGCCGAAAAGGTGCTGCCGCATACCGGACAAGGCCGGCCGGTATTTTTTATGGTAATCGACAACCTGCGTTACGACCAATGGAAAGTGCTGGAGCCGGCCATCCTGAATCTTTTCAACCTGGAAGAGGAAGACGCCTATTACTCTATTTTACCTACTACCACGGCCTATGCCCGCAACGCCATTTTTTCGGGGTTGCTGCCCGATGAGATGGAGCGCCAACACCCCGACCTCTGGGAGCCTGACGATGGCGAAGGTGGTAAGAACAATGCTGAAGATAAGTTTCTGGCGGCCCAACTGGCCCGCCTGGGGTTGCCGTTGAAGTGGTCGTACCATAAGGTGGTACATGCCAACCAGGGCAAGAACCTGCTGGGCCAGGTAAACAGCCTGATGAACAACGATCTGAACGTAATTGTGTACAATTTTGTGGATATGCTCTCGCATGCCCGCACCGATATGGCCATGATCAAAGAGCTGGCGCCCAATGAGTCGGCCTATCGCTCGCTTACCGAGTCGTGGTTCAGGCATTCGGCCCTGCTGGAGATGCTCGA
>WFNR01000077.1 GCA_015488485.1 Cyclobacteriaceae bacterium
AGCCGTTCGCAGTTTTTGGTAAAAGCCTCGCTGGTGGCGGCTGCCGTACCCGCTACCACCCTGGGGTTTGGCATACTTAGTGGCGCCTATGATTACCGCCTGCGCAGAAAACGCATTGTGCTGCCGCACTTGCCCAAGGCTTTTGACGGCATTACCATCGGTCAGATTTCCGATATTCATTCGGGCAGCTTCTTTAACAAAACAGCCGTGCAAGGTGGGGTGGATATGCTGATGGCCGAGAAGCCCGATATTTTTGTGTTTACCGGTGATCTGGTTAACCACGAAACGGCTGAGGTGAAGGATTACAAGCAGCTTTTCAGTAAGGCCACGGCACCGCTGGGGGCTTTTTCTACCCTGGGCAACCACGATTATGGCGACTACCGCAAATGGCCGAGTGCGGCTGCCAAGCAAAAAAACCTGCAAGACCTGTACCGCGTGCATGCCGAAATGGGCTGGGATTTGCTCAACAACGAAAACCGCTTCGTTGAAGTAGATGGTGAACGCATCGCCATTATCGGGGTGGAGAATTGGGGTGCCGGCCGCTTTTCCAAGCATGGTGATATCGCCAAAGCCTACCGGGGTAGCGAAGAGGCTCCGGTAAAGATATTGCTGTCGCACGACCCCAGCCACTGGGATGCCCAGATCAGGCCGGGCTATCCGGATATTGACCTGATGCTGGCCGGCCACACACATGGCTTTCAGTTCGGGGTGGAAATCGGCAACTTCCGCTGGTCGCCATCGCAGTATATGTACCGTCAGTGGGCCGATTTGTACCGGGAAGGCAACCAGTTCCTCTATGTAAACCGCGGCTACGGCTTTATCGGTTATCCCGGCCGGGTAGGTATTCTGCCCGAGGTAACTATTATCGAGCTGGTCAGGGGTTAGTGGTCTGGTAATACATCCAGCAGGGTTTCCAGGCCCATGCCCCGTGAAGCTTTAATCAGAATGAGCTTGTTTTGCAGGGGGTGTTGCTGCAACCAGGTGGTTAGTTCCGCTTTATTGGCAAAATAGAGACTGTCTGGACAGGCGTCAGCCGCGGCCCGGCTTTCGGGCCCGCAAAATAGTGCCACCTCAGGCTGTATGGCCGCCACCCGTTCACCCAGCAATTGATGTTCCTTTTGGCTATCGGCTCCCAGCTCCAGCATATCACCCAAAATCACCATTTTGGCCGGGTGCTGCATGGCCGCCAGGTTGTCGAGGGCAGCCTGCATTGAGATGGGGTTGGCGTTGTAGGCATCCAGGATAATCCGGTTGCTGCCGCGGGTCAGGAATTGCGAGCGATTGTTTTGTGGCACATATTCAGCCACCGCCCGGTTGGCAGCAGTGGAATCCACTTCGAAATATTTGCCTACACAGAGGGCGGCTGCAATGTTTTTAAAATTATAGGCGCCCGGCAGTTGGGTATGCACCGTTTCGCCATTATCGGCCTTAAAGACCACAAAAGGGTTGGCTTCGATAAGTTCGCCATGATAAAAATCACCCGGATTGTTGTAGAAAACCGGATTTTTTATCCTTTTGGCCATGTTCATCAGCATAGGGTCATCGGAGTTGACAAAAATTACCCCCTCGTTTTTAATCAGAAAATCGTACAACTCCGATTTGGCACGCAGCACACCTTCCAGGCTACCGAAGCCCTCCAGGTGGGCCTTGCCGATATTGGTAATAAGCCCGTGTGTGGGGCGGGCTATCTGGCACAGGGCGGCTATCTCGCCCATGTGGTTGGCACCCATCTCCACTACGGCAATCTCACTGCCGGGCGGTATGCTTAGCAAGGTGAGGGGCACACCTATGTGGTTGTTCAGATTGCCCGGTGTAGCCCACACCCGGTAGCGGGTAGCCAGCACCTCCCTGATCAGCTCTTTGGTGGTGGTTTTGCCATTGGAGCCGGTAAGGGCTACCACCGGCAGGCCCAGTTGCTGACGATGGTGGGTGGCCAGTTGTTGCAGACTTTCCAGCACATCGGGCACGGCCAGGTAACGCTCATTTTGTGCTACTTGCGAGTCATCCACTACGGCATAGGATGCTCCGGCTTCCAGGGCCCGGGCGGCAAACTTGTTGCCATCGAAATGCTCACCGCGCAGGGCAAAAAACAGATTGCCGGGTTTAAGCTGCCGCGTGTCGGTACATACTCCGGTACTTTGCCGGAAGTAATGATAAAGTTGTTCGAGAGAGGTCATGTAGCGAAAATAGGGCAAAGCGGGCTATTTCCGGTTACTAACAACCGAATAGTTGCCACTGTGATCTGAATCGCCTGTTAATTAACCGGCATCGCTTAAATTTGGTGCTATGCAGGCAAGAGGTCTATTATTATGTTGGGCGTTGGTAGGGCTGCCGCTGCAAATGGCAAAGGCGCAGCTTACCTATGAGTTCGCTACAGAGGTGCCGGTACAGCAAGGCGGAGAGCAACTAACCCTGGCCTGGGCCGGTGGGCTCGACATGGCGCAATACAATCAACTGGACCTCGACCAGGACGGCCGGGACGACCTGGTGATCTTTGATCGTCATAACCACAAGATTTATACTTTCCTTTTTACCGACCAGGGTTACCGCTATGTGCCTGAGTACGAACATTATTTCCCGGCCGGTCTTGAAAACTGGCTGTTGCTGCGCGACTACAACTGTGACGGCCGCCCGGATATTTTCACCTCTTCGATATTCGGCATGTCGCTGTACGAAAACATTACCCCGGACGGGGGCATGCCAGCCTGGTCGCTTGTGCATGAAACCATCTTCACCGAAGGGCCGGGCAGCCAGATCAACTTGCAGGTGGCCGGGGGCGATCTGCCTGCCATAAGCGATGTGGATAGTGACGGTGATCTGGATATCCTGGTTTTTGACTTTGCCCTGGGAGGTGGTGTGCATTGGCATAAAAATATGAGTATGGAGCGCACCGGTACATGCGGCCTTGACCTGGTGAAGGTGACCGAACGCTATGGTGACTTTGAAGAGTGTACATGCAACAGCTATATTTTTGGTAGCGAGGTTTGTCCGGCCGGAGGGCGCCTACAGCACTCTGGTGGCAAGGCTATACTAAGTGCCGATTTGCGACAGACAGGCCTTCAGGATTTGGTTATCGGCCAGGAGAATTGCACTTATTGCGGTTATCTGCCCAATACAGGCACAGCCGAGCAGCCGCTCATGACCAGCGTTAGATTCGACTTCCCCAATAGCCAGGCACCCATCACCCTCGATTTTCCGGCTGTTTTTAGTCTCGATATCGATCAGGATGGCGATGATGATCTGCTGGCTACCAACAATTATTTTGCTCCAGCACAAGCCGGTTACCGGCAGAATAACTGGCTGTATCTCCGGCAGGGGGGTGGATATGAACTGGCAACCAAAGGGTTTTTACAAAAAGAAATGCTAGAGGTAGGCTATGCTGCTGCCCCGGCCCTGGCCGACCCGGATGCCGATGGTGATGTCGACCTGCTGGTAGGCAGTGGTAGCCAGGGTTCCGGTGCGCGGTTGAATTGGTATAGCAATACGGGCGATGCCCTCAATCCGCAATTGGCGCTGGCCGACAGCAATTATCTGGATATAGCCGCTGACGGTTTTGAAAGGGTGGTGCCTTATTTTCTGGATGTTGACGGCAATGGCTGGCCCGATTTGTTGCTTACCCTGCAAAAGAGCGGTGGTGAACAGGTGCGGGTTTACCTGCATAGCGGTCATCCGCTGCAGCCCTACAATGCCGATAATTTTATTACCTGGCAAATGCCTCAGCTCAACCCCGGAGATATACCCTGCTTTTTTCGCCAGGGCAGTGCGCTGGCCATGCTGGTAGGCCGTGTAGAGGGGCGCTTGTCGAAATATCTTAATCATGGTGACTTGTCGGTGCCTGACTGGCAGTTGGAAGCAGATAACTACCTCGGCATCAGTGACAATTACAAGGCCCGCAACCTGCGGGTGGCCCTGTCTGATCTGGATGGTGACGGGCGGCAGGACTTGTTGCGTTATGATGACTCGGGCGAGATAAAAATACATGCCGACTACCGCGGGGAAAACAGAATAGTAAGCCCGGTATTACTCGATACGGTCAGCATGGCCACTTATTATTCTTCGCTGGGTAAAGGGGTGGTACCTGCTACAGGTTACCTCACAGGCCGGCAACTACCCGACCTGGTCATGGGCCTGCGTACCGGTGGCCTGGTGATGTTGCGCAATCATCAGGACGATCGCCTGAGTGGTGAAATAGCAATACGGGTAGCGGTATATCCCAATCCACTATCGAGCGGTGATATCCTTCAGGTGGTGGCCAATCAGCCGGTGACGGCCTCGGTACTGAATCTGCAAGGTCAGGTATTGCTGGGAGACGTTAGTTTGCGTGCCAACGAGCCGGCCGGCATAGAGCTGCATGGCTGGCGGCCGGGTCTATATTTACTGGTTGCACAGAATGAAACCGGTCAGCGCCAGGTGCTTAGGTTTGTGGTGCTTGATTAGGCAGGTCAATATGCACGGTAGTGCCTTTGTTGGGGGTGGATTCGATATGTATATTGCCGCCAAGTTTTTCGATGATTTCCTTTACAATAAACAAACCCAGCCCGGAGCCGGTGTTTTTGTCGTTGGCGCGGAAAAACATTTCGAAAACCTTTTGCAGATATTTCTCTTCGATGCCGATGCCGTTGTCGCTAAGGGCTATATGCGCTTCGGTGGGTTTTATTTTTACCTGTAGTTTAATGTGTGGGGTACGATTGGGAGACTTATAACGAATACTATTGGAAATCAGGTTGTTGAAGATCATTTTCAGGCGGCTGTAGTCGCTGTAGAAGTCGTACTTGCCGGTGATGGATATACTTTTTTTAGCCTCTCCCGGCATCATAAAGCGCACATGCTCAAACGATTCGTTGAACAACTTGTCGAAGTCAATTCTTTCGAAACTGGTTTGCAGACGCAGATTACGTGAGTAGTTGGTGATATCGGCAATAAAATTATCCATGGTATTGATGCTACGCGTCATCAACTCCAAATAATGGTCGGTAGAATCGGTGTGTTCCTCACGTTTGGCCAGGTCTATCAGGCCAAGCAGCGAGGCCAGTGGTGCCCGCAGATCGTGCGAGGCACTATATACAAAGCGGTCTAGCTCTTCGTTGAGCTTGACGAGTTGTTCGTTTTTTTCTTTGAGCTTTTGCTCCGTTTCCTTCAGGCGGCTGATGTCCAGGTTGATTACGATTACCTCCGTAACCTTATCATATACCTTTACCGGTGAGGCTATGCTGTAGAAATGGTAAGGTTTGCCACGAATAAGCAGTTTTTCTTCACCTTTTACTACTTCGCCTTGCAATACGCGGGCAAAAATATCTTTCCATTTTTCGGCAGTTTTGTCGTCCACATCAGAATAATCAATGGGTTTGCCCTCATTGTTGCCCCAGTATTCTTTGCTGATATCACTTTGGAAGACCATATTCAGGTTGGCATCACGTACAGAGAAATCAATGGGTATCTCACGCAATAGTGTTTCCAGCAGGGCATCCCGCTCCAGCAGGTATTCTTCGTATTGTGAACGCTCCAGGGCAGCGCCTACCCACTGGGCCAGCATTTGCACATAATCAAGGTCTATCGGCTGAAAAGTACCACTGTATTTTTCTGACAAAAAAGAAATTGTACCGTATTTTTTGCCACGTACCCAGAAAGGTACGCCAATATAGCTGTTCATGCCGGTAAGCTGATAGCACGGATGCTTTCGATAGTACGACTGCTTGATATTTTCCAGTGCTACTACCTTGTTTTCCTTAAAAGTTATATCACAATAGGTGTTGCTAAGCTCAAGTACCTGATTTTTCTCCAACTTTATGGTTTCGCTGTAAGCATCATACACTACCAGGTTATCTTTTTCCACGATGCCAATCAACCCTACATCCATACCCAGCGAATGAGTCGCCAGTTTCAGTAGTTTCTTTAGCTGCTGTTCAAATGATATATCGCTGGCTGAAATAAACTTATTCATTTCTTCAAGGCGTACCTTTTGCACCTCATTGTTGCGCATAAGCTGCATCTGGTCGCTTATATTACGCACGATAGCCTGGATAAATTTGGTGCCATCTATTTCAAAGGCATTCAATGTTATCTCTGTGTCGAATTCACGTCCTGATGTGGTCTTACTACGCCAATAAAAAACCTGTGGTTTGCCGGCAAGAACTTCTTCTACTTTCTCGTATATCTTTTCGGCCGACAGGCTGCCATCAGGTTGATACTCCGGTGAGAGCTTCAGCGGTGTATGACCCAAAACCTCGCTCTTATCAGATTCAAACAGTTTGAGCGATTGTGGGTTGCAATCAATAAAGGTGTCCCGGTTTAGAATAAAGATGGCATCTTTAGCAGAAGAAAACAAGGTGCGGTATTTTGCTTCATTGGCTTTTACAATCTCTTCGGCCTGCTTCAGGTCGGTTATGTCCATGGCTGCTCCGGCAATGCCCTCTATTTCACCATCTTTATTCAGAATAGTAGATTTGGTAACCATATATTGACGCTCATCCCGGGCCTTGGGTGGTTGCCCGGATGCATATCTTACCTGGCCTGGCTTGGAAAGTAATTCCGTATCATACCGGTCGGGTTTCTCCGGATCACTATACATGACAGTCTTTCTTCCGATAACTTCTTCTTCTGGCATGTTTACAGCTTCCAGAAAAGCCTTGTTTACACCTTCGTAGCGGCCGTCTTTATTTTTATAAAAAATAGGATGCGGTATGGCATTTATAACGCTTTGCAATTTTAGATCCTGGCTATGCAGTTTTTCAATGGTTTCCTGCCATTCTATTTCTGCCCCGGCCCGGCCGGCAAAAATATTGAGGATATAGGCAGTAACAGGGTCATGAGCCATGGGCTTGCCATCCATAATTACCAGTAAACCAAGTGGCTGTCCGTTGCTGTAAAAAATAGGCGTGCCCCAATAGCTTTCCACCTGCATCTCTGCCAGGCATTTGTCTTCAGGGTAAAGCTTTGCCACCTTTACCTGAATAAGCTTTTGCTTTTTATCTACTATTTCTTCACAGGGAGTGCCGGCAAGATTATATTCAAAGGGTTCGAGATGCCGGCCCTTACCCCAGATAGACAGCACCTGAATTTTATCTTCCTGCCCTTTTTTTCTGATCAGCTTGCCCACAAAGGCATAATCAACCTGTAAGGTGTCGGCTATGGCTTCAACCAACGAGGCCAGAAAATCATCACCATACACGCGTTCGGTACCGCGCATTATTTTGTACAGCATGTTCTCCCAACTGGCTTCTTGTTGCTTGCGGCAGGTTATCAGATAATAATTGACAACCTTCTTTTTTAGCTGAAAAGGAATGGTATCTACCTTTACTTCAAGTAAAAACTTTTCATTATTGTGCTCAACATCAGTATTTAAGAAGCCGGTTTGGGCATTAATCAGGGTCTCAAAAGAGCAGGTTTCGGGGTTCAGCCGGCAAAAGCTTTCATCCCAGTTCTGGCCAATTAGCGTTTCCTTATAGGTTACCCCCAGCATATTGGCCGCTTCCTGGTTTATTTTCATGATGGTGCCTTGGTCATCCAGTAGGATCAGGCTGCGGCCTGTAAGGGCCGAGAAAATCACGTCAATATCGAACCGTGAAGGTAACATGATATTAAAAATAATGACAACCCGGAATATTCGCTATTAGTTGCAGGACTATTTTTTTAATATTATTTAATATGACAAATAGAGTAAATAAAATATTAAGTAAATACTATTATTTGCCGTTTTTTTCTTTTATGGTAAAATTATCGGCATCCATCCAGGCCGGAAAATTATTGCGATAGGTCTGTAGTGTACTGGCCGATAAGTGACAGGTTAGGGTGGCTTCGGTGTCGGCCTGGAAAGCAAGGGTCTCTGCCTTGGGGCCGTAAACAGCGGTATGGCCGTTGTAGGGTATATCGTTGCCATCGGTGCCGGTACGGTTTACCCCGGCTGCATAGCACAGGTTTTCTACAGCCCGAGCGGGCAGCAGGGCATCCCAGGCCGATATGCGGCTGGCCGGCCAGTTGGCTACATATAGCAGCAGGTCGTATTCAGCCTGCTCACCGCTGAAGCGGTTGCGGCTCCATACCGGAAAGCGCAAATCGTAGCACACCAGCGGCATGATGCGCCACCCTTTGTAGGTGATCACGGTGCGCTGGCGGCCGGCAGCATAGTACTGGTGCTCCTCGGCCATACGGAACAGGTGGCGCTTGTCGTAGCTGTAGGTACAGCCGTCCGGGGTGGTTAGCATAAAGCGGTTGTAGTACTTGCTGTCATCCTTGATAATGATGCTGCCGGCCAGGGCAAAACCGTAATGGGCCGCCTGCTCCAGCATCCAGCTATGGGTAGTACCTTGCATGGGCTCAGCTAGATCTGCCGATGCCATGGTAAAGCCGGTTGAGAACATTTCGGGCAGCACCACCAGGTCGGTGGGCTGGTCGATAGCCGCCAGCAGCCTCTCGAAATAACTGCGATTGGCGGCCGGTTGCTGCCAGTGCGGATTGCCTTGTACCAGGGTAAGGGTCAGATCTTGCATAGGCGTTCTACTGCTTGTTCCATGGTCTCCTGCGATTTGGCAAAGCAAAAACGCAGGTACCTGATCTGGCTGCCGTCTTCATAAAATACCGAAGCCGGTATAGTGGCTACCTTATGTTCTTTGGTAAGCCAGGTGGCCATCTCAGTATCGGGCATATCACTGATGTTTTCGTACGAGTAAAGCTGAAAATAGGTGCCGTGACAGGGCACGGCCGTGAATTTGGTGGCGGCCATCAATTGCTCAAAAGTGTCGCGTTTTTGCTGGTAAAAATCGTTCAGGTAGGAATAGTGGTCGCCATCTTCCAGGTAGCGGGCTATGCCTTCCTGGATGGGTGCGTTGGCGCAAAATACATTGAATTGATGCACCTTGCGCAATTCGGTAGTAAGTGCTGCAGGGGCTACCATATAACCGGTTTTCCAGCC
>WFNR01000078.1 GCA_015488485.1 Cyclobacteriaceae bacterium
CCTTTGGGGTGGCTTTTTTTGTAATATCCCGGTCGTGGGCCCTGACGGCCTGCGCGTCAGGATGCTGAGCATGAGCCTCAGCATTCGAGTCCCATCTTCCACCCGCTAAGCCATTCCTTTGGGGTGGCTTTTTTTATTACCGGTCGTGGGCCCTGACGGCTTGCGCGTCAGGATGCTGAGCATGAGCCTCAGCATTCGAGTCCCATCTTCCACCCGCCAAACCATTCCTTTGGAGTGGCTTTTTTATTCCCGGTCGTGGGCCCTGACGGCTTGCGCGTCAGGATGCTGAGCATGAGCCTCAGCATTCGAGTCCCATCTTCCACCCGCTAAGCCAACGGGAGTTTATTAAAAACTCTAAAGAAATCTCTATATTTTTGTAATATGCGTAGTCAAACGGAAATCATTGACAGAATAGTAAAACTGGCTAACGAAAAATACCCGGATTCAGAAATATTCCTATATGGCTCCCAGTCACGTGGTGATGCGAAGAATATCTCTGATTGGGATATACTGGTTCTTTTAGACTCACCAAATATTCCATTTAATGTGGAAACAAAATTAATGGATGAATTCTATGAGTTGGAACTTAAGACCGGAGCAATCATTTCACCACTTATCTATTCCAAGGCCGATTGGAATAATAATCATTCAATTACTCCATTGTATGAGAATATTCAGAAGGAAGGAATCAAGATAAAATGACGGGTTCGAAAAAAGATTTAGTTAGCTACAGATTATCAAGAGCCAAAGATACATTTGAGGATGCCTTAATTTTAGCTGAAAATGGCAAATGGAATTCAACTATAAACAGGCTTTAATTATGCTGCATACTATGCTGTAATGGCATTGTTGATTAGTAAGAATCTGAACCCAACTACTCATAACGGTGTTAAATCCAACTTCTCAGAGTACTTCATCAAAACAAATTTGATTCCCAAAGAACTTGGAAAAATGTATTCCCAGCTTTTTACTTGGAGACAAAAGGGTGATTATGATGACTTATTTGATTTTACAGAGGACAAGGTTCAACCGTACTTTGACCCTGTTAAAAGACTTATTGAAACGATAGAAAAGGAATTGAGCTAAGCATTGGTCAGGCGCTAATAATGCACAAGGCTTGGAATGTATTGCCGAATAATTCGCCAGAGATTCTAAAAAAATATGTCGAATTAACTATTGATAAGATTTTACGAAGACGACAATTTTACCACAACAACTTTTTGCAAGAAGAATAGTACCGTATTAAACGGTTGATAAATAAAAGAGCTTTAAGTTGAAGTAAGCCGAAGCATGATATTGAATGACAAAAGGAATTGGCTACGAAATTGCCAACAGCACTATCAGCAGAGCTTTTTACTTAAAATATTTTTCTTCCACCACCACCTTTATCGATTTACCCGCCTGCAGTTGCGAGGTCAGGGTAAGGCCGTTGAGCAACAAGGTCATTTTCTTAGATAATACGTTGCCGGTGCGGGCAGAGAGACCATTGAGGTCTTCACCCTTATGCAGTTGTACCACTCGCAGGCGGTACTGTTTAACCAAAGGCTTCTCTTTGGCCGTAAGGCGATGGATGCTTTGCAAGGTAGTGGTCAGGGCATCCTGATGTGGTTCATCATTTACCGATACCAGTCTGTAGTGATGACCGTTTACTATAAACCAAGCCAGATTGAACAGCACCGGCCCCTGCTTGCTGTTTTGCTTGTATTGCAAATAATATCCCGGCTGGCCGGCAATAGTTTGCTCACCTTCCCGGGTAGGCTGTATCTGGTATTTTTGGGCAAACTGACGGGCAAACAGAGCCGCACTTTGTGCCGGTGCCAGGGCTGTATCGGGAGTAATAAACTGCACAGCCTGCTCACCGGCAGGGGCTGCCCCTATCACCTCATTTTCATGTACCGTATGCCATTTGTCCGGAAAGCGTACCACCAGCTCCGTCTCCGGCTGGATAAAGGTGTTGTGCACAAACACTCCTTTGGCCGGGTCGGGGCCGTATAGCAATTTATCAAGCATATGTGGCAAATCAGCATGAATCATCTTGCCGGCTTGCCAGTCGAGCTTTTCTATTTCTTTGTTGATACGCTTCACCCGATCCGGGGTATAAGGATGATCGTTGAAGTAATTGCGCTTTTCCTCATCACCACTTAAGGCCGTGATATAAGCCGAGAGGCGGGTCAGTATCTCATTCATTTCGGCCGGATCGTAGCCAGCCCGGGCGGCCAGCGCCACACCCAGCTTATCGGCTTCGGTTTCGTATTTGCGGCTATAACCTGCCAGCACCAACTGATTACCAGCCCGGATGGGGGTATTGATCAAATCACCCACCGGAGCCCCGGCTACAGCCCCGATAATATTGCCCGGCAGTTCCAGCAAACCCGGTAAAATGCTTTTCTTCATTTGCTTCACCGAATGCCTGCGGTAAGCATGGATGATTTCATGCCCCATGATGGTGGCCAGTTCGTTTTCGTTGTTGAGCAGCGGCAAAAGGCCGCGCGTTACATACACATAGCCCCCGGGCAAGGCAAAGGCATTGGGCATTTCATCGTCAACAATCAAAAAACGGAATGTAAAGGGATTGTCTTGCAAGCCGGCTACCAGGCGCTCCCCTACCGCTTTGACATAGGCGGTGAGCGAATCATTTTGGTAAATGCCCATTTGCTGCTCTACCAGCCGGGCATTTTGCGCACCCAGCTTCCTGTCCACATCCAGGCTTTGGGCACTGACGGCTATGGTAAAAAATACCAACAGCCCGGTCAGCCATCCATGCTTAATCATACAATCTACTTGTTAAATTAAAAAATAATAGCAAGTATAGGGTGTTTGTTTTAATTGATGATCAGTTTTTGCGAACCGGCTATTTGCCGACCATCCAGAAGCCTAAGCTGATAGATGCCGTTGGTAAGGCTAAGGTTCAGTTGCCGCTGAAAATTGCCGCCCGGTAAAGTCATTTGCTGCAATAAGCGTCCCTGGGCATCAAACACCTGCAGTTGTGTCTGCCGGTTGGCATGGGTACGGTAAGAGATATTGATTACGCCCGCAGCCGGTACGGGATAAACAGCAAAGACCTTTTCACTCAACTGAGGCTGTGGAGACAAACCGGTAACAGTTGGAAAATGCAGTTTCAGCTTACCGATAATCAATTGATAATACGGGTCTTTCCCTACGTTTGATATAGTGAAATAGACCGAATCGGGGCCGGCATCTTTGGCAATCAGGGCTGGTACGTAGCCGTCCACATCCCAGCCGGGGGGTATTTTTATGGGTACGGTGCCGGGGCCTCCGCCATAGGGTACGCCATCCAGCTCGATCAAAGTGCTTACATAGCGCCACGGCCCCCAGGGCTTAGGCGCCTGAAAAAGGTACAGCTCACCTTCCAGGTCGCTGGTCATAAACAGGTAGCTATCGGAGTATTTGTGGTAAATGGCCGAGCCTTTGTAAATCGTTGTCAGCCCGTTTACTGCTGCCGGTTGATCTCCGGCAGCAAAATCGGCCAATTTTTTAAATACCGGGCTGCCATCCGTATTGTAGCCTGTCAGGTACTCGTAGGCATCGTAATTGGCTATGCTGCCTGCCGGCACCCTGGCTAAATAAACACTAAGTTCCGTCCAGAATATCTCCTTGCCAATACCCAGCCCATACAAATAACCATCCTGATTGTCGGCAAAATTTTGCCCCATATTAATCCACATCATCACGGTAAATTTTTCCATATTACCCGGGGCACCTTTATACCAGGGGGTGGTGTTGATAAGCGAAGTCCAGGTAGTGCCCATGTCAACCGTATAAGCCACATAGCCGGTATCGCTGTAGGTAAAGGGCACATCTA
>WFNR01000079.1 GCA_015488485.1 Cyclobacteriaceae bacterium
GAAGAAGGCCAACCCCAGCAAAGGCAGAAGAATAAAGAGCTTTCTTAATAAACATGTCGTTTTCATGGCTTCGGCATTTCATTTATAATAGGCAAGTTAACAATATCACCACCCATACCCGAATACCTTGTTTATAGACGGTAGCCAGCAGAATGTAAACGGTCAGCTATCGAATAACAAAAATCTATTACTTTTGCTAAAAATATAGGTAATTATTATGACACTCGTTCAGCTTGAATATATTGTGGCGGTAGATGATTACCGGCATTTTGCTACGGCAGCCGAAAAATGCTTTGTTACCCAGCCCACCCTGAGTATGCAAATCCAGAAACTGGAAGACCAACTGGACGTGCTGATTTTCGACCGCAGCAAGCACCCGGTGGTGCCAACCGAGGCAGGCGCCAGGATCATAGCTCAGGCCAGGGTGGTATTGCGTGAGGCACGCAAGATCAAGGAAATAATTGACGAGGAAAAAGGCCGCCTGAGCGGGGCCTTACGGCTGGGTATCCTGCCCACCTTATCGCCTTATTTGCTGCCTCTGTTTATCCGCAACTTTTTGGAGCGCTACCCCGATGTGGAGGTGCAGGTGGAGGAATTGATCACCGAGCAGATTATCGACAAGCTGCTCAAAGACCAGCTTGATGCCGGTCTCTTCGTAACCCCATCGGGTGTAGCAGGGCTGGATGAGAAGCCTATTTTTAATGAGGAGTTCGTGGCCTACGTCAACCCGCAGCATCCGCTTTCACAGGTAGAGACCATCGACCCTTTTTTGCTTAAGGTAGATGATGTTTGGGTGCTGAACGAAGGGCACTGCTTTCGCAATCAGGTTTTGAATATCTGCCAGCCGCAGGAGGAAAGCCACGAGGCTTTTCGCTTTCAGAGCGGTTCACTCGAGGCACTGAAGAAGCTGGTTGACAAGCATGGCGGCCTTACCCTGCTGCCCGAGCTGGCCACGCTGGATATGAACGCAGAAGAGAAAAGCCGGCTGCGCTGGTTTAACGAACCGCGGCCGGTACGGGAGGTGAGCTTGGTTATGCACCGCAGCTATATCAAGCGCAAGCTTACCGAAGCGCTTTACAATGAAATAAGCGCTGCCCTGCCGCCCGGCATCCGCAGCAAGAAAAACACCCAGTTGATCAGGTGGAATTAACCGCCCCAAGCTGGCTATTAGGCGGATTTCAGGCCACCTTTTTTTCTTTCTTTAATCGGTATGTCCGGCCAGCTGGCCTTTTGTCGTCAAGGGATATTTTTCTGCTATGAAGTGATTTATTCTCCGCAAAAATAAGTAGAATAGGGCGTTTATTCTCCGCATTTTTCTCATAGATAGCTGGGGGCAGCCTTATTCTTCTATGATCTCATGCGCTTGCAATTGCTTGTCGTACAGCGACCGGTAGATGCCGTTTTGCGCCAGCAGCTCATCGTGGGTGCCGCGTTCTACCACCCGGCCCTTATAGAGCACAATAATCTGATTGGCCAGGCGGGCGGCCGAAATACGGTGACTGATAATGATAGTGGTACGCCCGTGCATAATCCGCTTCATGCTGTTGAGAATGATATGCTCGGTATTGGTATCCACAGCCGACAGGGCATCGTCCAGGATCAGGATACGGGGGTCGCGCACTATAGCGCGGGCAATGGACACCCGCTGCTTCTGCCCGCCCGACAGGGTGATGCCACGCTCTCCCAGCATGGTGTCAAACTGCTTGGGAAAGGCCATTATATTATCGTACAGGTCGGCATTTTTGGCCGCTTCAAGTATCTTCTCCTGCGGCACTTCGCGCAGGCCGAAGGCAATGTTGTTGGCAATGGTATCGGAAAACAAAAAGACATCCTGCGGCACATAGCCTATTTGCCTGCGCAGACTGGCCGGGTTCAGGTCGGCAATCGGGTGGCCGTCCAGCCTGATTTCACCCTCCGTAGCATCGTACAGACGGCTGATCAGGTTGGCAATGGTGCTCTTGCCGGCCCCGGTAGTGCCGATAATCGCCAGCGACTCACCCGGCAGCACATGGAAGCTCACCTTATCCAGCGCCTTGATACCCGAGCCCGGATAAACAAAGCTCACCCGGTCAAACTCAATCTCACCTTTAAGCTCGATGTCCAGATTCTTGTCGCTGGTCAGATCGTTTTTAACCTGCAAAAATTCATTGATACGCTTCTGGCTGGCAGCCGCCCGCTGGGCAATGCTGCTTACCCAGCCCAGGGCAGTAACCGGCCAGGTGAGCATATTTACATACACAATAAACTCGGCTACATTACCATAGGAAATCTCCCCGGCAATTATTTGCCGGCCCCCGATAAAAATAACCAGCACATTGCTCAGGCCGATCAGGCTCATGATCAGCGGGAAAAACAAAGCGTTTACCCGTGTCAATTTCAGCGATTTACGCTTGTATTCATCGCTGGCCCGGCTAAACCGCTGATACGAATCCTCCTCCCGCACAAAAGACTTGAGCACACGAATGCCTGAAAAGGCTTCCTGCACAAAGGTGGATAGCCCCGATTGGCTTTTTTGTATTTCTTCCGAACGTTTGTTGATAATGTTGTTTACATAATAAATGCTAAACGAGAGTACCGGCAGTGGCAACAGGGCATAGAGGGTGAGCTCGGGGTTGATGGTAAACATGTAGGGAATCAGCATCAGAAAAAGCACCACCAGGTTGATGCCATACATAATGGAGGGGCCCAGGTACATGCGTACCCGGCTTACATCTTCCGATATGCGGTTCATCAAATCGCCTGTGTTGTTGGCCTGGTAAAAACTCACCGGCAGCGACTGATAGTGCTGATAGATTTCATTCTTCAGGTCGTACTCTACCAGCCGCGACATCACAATTATCGTTTGCCGAACCAGAAAAAGAAATAAGCCGCGGATAAGCGCCAGCAACAAAATCACCACGGCATAGATCACAATGCTACGGGAGAGCGACTGCAGAATATCATCCTGCAAGGCAAAACCATCGAGCTGACGGTATAACGACACATTGTCGGCCACCAAGTCGAAGGCATGCCTGATAAGCTGGGCCGGCACTATTTGAAAGAAGTTGGTAAGAATGGTAAACACCAGCCCCAGCAGCAGATAATACTTGTACTTAAGTAAGTATTTGTTTAGATGGCCGAGTGCTTTCAAACTATTCAATGGTATAAGGGAAAATACGGTTTTTGCAGCCGATAGTTACCAAAATCAACTAATTTTGCGGTTGTAAAGATTGGCGCCACTTGCTTGCAAGCGAGCCCCAAAATTAGCATAAATATTAACCAAGTAAAACAACAAAAATGGCACTCGTTAACGAATCGGAAAAAACGCGCACACAATCGGTTTTTGGTTTGGCAGCCGAGATGGGGCACGAGCAAGTGGTGTTTTGCCATGACGAACCCACTGGCCTGCGAGCCATCATCGCTATTCATAACACCGTACTGGGGCCTGCCCTGGGCGGCACCCGCATGTGGCCCTATGCCAGCGAAGAAGAAGCCCTGATAGACGTACTGCGCCTGTCGCGTGGTATGACCTACAAGGCTGCTATCAGCGGTCTTAACCTGGGTGGTGGCAAGGCGGTGATTATAGGCGACCCCGACAAACTGAAAAACGAGGCCTTTATGCGCAGATTCGGGCGCTTTGTAGATAGCCTGGGTGGCCGCTATATCACAGCCGAGGACGTAAATATGAAAACCCGTGACATGGAGTATATCCATATGGAGACCGACTATGTTACCGGCATTCCGCAGAGCATGGGCGGTAGTGGCGACCCCTCACCGGTTACGGCCTATGGGGTGTATATGGGCATGAAGGCAGCCGCCAAATTTGTCTTCGGCACCGACAGTCTGGCCAATCGCAAAGTAGCCGTACAGGGGGTAGGCCAGGTGGGCATGTACCTGGTGCAACACCTTGTGAAAGAAGGCGCTACGGTGTTCATTACCGATATCAATCAGGACAAGCTGCAAAAAGTAGCCAGCGAAACAGGCGCTAAAGTGGTAGCACCGGATGAAATCTACGACCTGGATGTGGATATATATGCCCCTTGTGCGCTGGGTGCTACCCTCAATGACGACACCATACCCCGCCTGAAGGCGAGCATTGTGGCCGGGGGCGCCAACAACCAGCTAAAAGACGAACACAAGCACGGTTACATGCTTATCGACCGGGGCATTACTTATGCGCCCGACTTCCTGATCAATGCCGGGGGGCTGATCAACGTAGGTGCCGAATACTACGGCCCCTATAATAGCGACAAAGCCCATGCCGATGCTGAAAAAATATATGATACCACGCTGGAAATCCTCAACATGGCCAGTGAAGAGGGCATCAATACCCAGGAAGCAGCCATGAAAATAGCCGAACACAGAATAGCAGCTATCGGCAGAATCAAGTTGCCTTATTAGAATAATAAGATGCTTGGCGCCACAGTGGCAAAAACGTTCTTTAGAAACCAAAATATAAATGCTCAACAGACGCACTCTCCGGATTAAAGCCATGCAAAGCCTGTTTGCCTACGAGCAGTGCAAGGAGGCCAACTACCACCTGGCGTTGGAGCGCATCGACCAGGCTTTTCAGCCCGACCTTAACTCCATGGAGCCCCAGGATAAAAACCTGCTGAAGGCGCAGGGCAAAGAGGCCCGGGAACTGTTTAAGAAGCATTATAAAAATCCGGATGCAGCCATCACTGACGGCAGCGAGGCGCGCATCAACGAGGTAGTACGCGAGGCCATTGATTTTTATTATAAACAACTCGATAAAGACCGTAGGTTTCTCAAGCAGGAAATGCTCAAAGACCCCGACCGTATCTATGGTCGTTATGCCTGGCTGCTGCATTGGTTGCCCGCTTTTGTGGAGCTCCTGCAAAAGGCCAAGCCCAAAAAAGATTTGCCGCCCTATGACAATATGGTAAACAACCGCCTGGCACCCCTGATAAAGGAGCACCGCGAACTAGCAGAAATTTATAAGAAAAGCGGCCTTAACTGGGATAACTTTCAGGATGAAATTTTCGTATGGTTTAAGGAAATAATCCTGAAGGATGAAGCCTTTTTGGATTACCTGCGGCTGGACGAGCCCGGGTTTGAAGACGACCGCCAGATCGCCCTGCATCTGTACAAAGGGGTTATCTTTAAGCACGAGATCGTCAACCTGTTTATGGAACAGCAGGATCTCTACTGGTCGGAGAACAAGGCTATTTTGAAAAGCCTGGTGCAGAAAACCCTTAAGGGCATAGAGCCCGGTGAGGCGGACTTTGAGTTGGCGGTACTATCGTACAATTGGGAAGAAGACCGGGAGTTTTTTGAGCGGATCTTCGACCTGACCAGCAAGCATGGTGCTGAGTACGAAGAGTTGATTGCCGCCAAAACCAGCAACTGGGACATCGAGCGGCTGTCCGATACCGACCGCATACTCTTGTTGATGGCTATCCAGGAACTGGTCAGCTTCCCTGAAATACCTGTGAAAGTGACCATCAACGAGTACATAGAGGTATCAAAAAGATACAGCACCCCCAAAAGCAAGCAGTTTATCAATGGCGTTTTAGATGTAATTGCCGTAGATTTGCACAAGCAGGGTGCCATTAAGAAAAGTGGCAGAGGATTGATAGACAATAAATAAGAAAAGTTATGAGCAGAAAATCCGGATCATTGATGACGTTCCTGTTGGGAGCAGCCACAGGAGCTGTACTGGGCATCTTATTTGCCCCCGACAAAGGAGAGAATATACGCAGCAGGTTATCGTACAAACTCGACAAGTACAAGGATACCCTTGAAGACCTGATCGAAGACCTGATGAAAGAGGCCGACCCGGCTGTAAGCCAGGCCAAAACCAAAGGCGAGCAGGTGATAAGCGATGCCCGTCAGAAAGCAGAAAAACTGCTTGAAGATGTGGACAACCTGATTGGCCATATCAAGAATGAAGAAAACATCGAAGACTAATCCAAAATAATAATGAACATGAGAAACTGGAGTGTTAAGCTATTGGCTTTAATAGTTGTTTTAAGTGCAGGCCTTACTTCCTGCAAGGATAAGGATGCCGAGAAGCGCATAGCCGAACTGGAGAGCCGCCTGGCCGAGTTGGAAGGTGGTGCAGCTACCAAAGCGCCCACAGCTACACCGGCCAAAGAGCCGGAGAAGAAGCCTGAGGGCCCGTTGCCGCAGTTTGAATGGGAAACCACCGAGCACGATTTCGGCACCATTAATGAAGGTGACAAGGTAACCTACACCTACAAATTCAAGAACACCGGTCAGGCACCGTTGATCATTGAAAACGTACGCCCCTCTTGCGGCTGCACCGCACCAAGCTGGACGAAAGAGCCGGTACCGGTAGGTGGCGAGGGTGAAGTAGTGGTTGAGTTCAACAGCAAAGGCAAGCCCAATGCGCAGAACAAAACGGTAACCGTAACCGCCAACACCTGGCCCAAAACCACCGTGTTGCGCTTTAAGACTTTTGTAACTCCGGCCAAGAAGTAATTGAGCCGGCTTATTTTAATATTTCACATATGATGACATTTATTCTGGCTCAGGCGGCCCCGCAAGGGCAGCAGAGCGGTGGCATGATGCAGATAATCTTTTTCGTAGGCATTGCGCTGGTGTTTTATTTCTTTATGATAAGACCCCAGCAGAAAAAGCAAAAAGAACAGAAAAAGTTTATCGAGGCCATACAAAAAGGTGACAAGGTGGTAACCATCGGAGGCATCCACGGCAAAGTACATAGTGTGGACGACAACACCATTGTACTGGATGTAGATGGCAAAGGCACCAAAATTACCTTTGAAAAATCGGCCATTTCGCTGGAGGCCAGCAAGAGCAAACAATAATTAAGTTGATTGGGTTTTTTTGAAAAATTATCGCACGCAGTAAAATTCAGAAAACCGGATAACCTGAAAGTGGTGGTGCTGTCGGTTGTGGCCGCCACCATTTTCTGGTTGTTCAATGCCCTCAACAAAGAATACAACACCACAGTCAATTACCCTATTTCCTGGCAGTTCGACAACCAAACCTACATGGTGGTGGAAGAGCTGCCCGATAAGGTCAGGATTAACGTAACCGGTCTGGGCTGGAACCTGTTGCGCGCCTCGCTGGGCCTGAAGGTAAAGCCGGTTACCGTATTACTGACCAATCCGCTGGCCAGCCGCAAGATAAGCGGGGTTTCGCTTACCAATAAAATCAGCGATCAGCTCGATGAGTTGCGGCTCAACTACATCCTCAACGACACCCTGCACCTGTATATCGACAGGCGGGCTACGCGCAATTTTGCCGTTTATGTAGATAGCGCCCATATCTCGCTCGAGCCCGGTTACCGCATCGTTTCGCCTATACGCTGCAGCGTGGATGTAGTAGAGGTAGAAGGCCCGGAAACCATGCTGATGGCTATACCCAGCGACACCTTTTTGCTGAAAATTCCGCAAGAGGAAATCAGCAGCAATTATGATGAAGAACTGGAATTTACCCTTCCCAGACCCGAACTCTATGTATTTACCCCGCCAGCAGCCCGCGTACAATTTGAGGTGGCTGAGTTTGTTGAAGATAAGCGAAAAATCAACATTGTGGCACAAGGTTTTCCCGACAGAAATGCCCCGCTGCTGAAAGACTCCACCTGTACCGTGGAGTATCTGGTGCGCAAAGACCGGCAGGAAGAGGTGGTAGCCGACAGCTTCAGGGTAGTGGCTGATTATGCCCTCTTCAACCCGCAGGATTCCACCATTCTGCTACAGATACAAAAGACGCATCCGCTGGCTATCGAAGCACGGCTGGCACACCCGCAGGTAAAACTGCTCTTCCATGAATAAGCCGCTATTAGTCGGTATTACCGGAGGCATCGGAGCCGGCAAGTCCACTGTGGCGCGGGTATTTGGCCTACTGGGGGTGCCCCTCTACAAGGCTGATGACCGGGCTAAGGCGCTGATGGAGCAAGACCGGCAGTTACAGGCTGAAATCGTCAATCTGTTTGGCAGTGAATCCTATGAAAACGGCCGACTGAACCGTACCTATCTGGCCGGTCGTGTTTTTGCCGACCCACAGCAGGTGGCCAAGCTCAATACTCTGGTACACCCGGCAGTAGCCCGTGATTTTGCTGCCTGGTGCGAGCGCCAGTCGGCACCCTATGTGCTGAAAGAAGCAGCCCTGCTCTTCGAAAGTGGCTCGTACCGTCAGCTTGATGCTACCCTCCTGGTACAAGCCCCGGTAGCCATGCGCCTGCAGCGCGTGCTACAGCGCGACCCGCAGCGCAGCGAAGAGCAGGTCAGGCAGATTATGGATAAACAAATAGCCCCGGCAGAAGCTGCCCGCCTGGCTGACTACCGTATCGTAAACGATGAAAGTCAATTGGTTATTCCCCAGGTGCTAAGCCTGCATCAGCAACTACTAGCCCGGGCCGGTTAATGCTGTCCTCAGGGTTTAGCAACGTTACCTGCTTGCCGCTGGCGCTTTTTGGCATAAACAAAGGCCCCGGTGCCCAGCAAAGCATAGAGAACTACAATAAACAACATCTGCTCCCAGTGGTGGGTTAGTTCGTAGTATAGAATAAACATACCACCCAACGACAGGCCGATGATTGCCAGCCAACAGAGAAAGGCCGAGGAGTTTGTTTTTTGGTGGATTTTGAAATTGGCAACAGCCATCAGCAACGACACCAGCAGGAAAGTGATACTACCGAACTCGAGGATAAGCTGCAGCCCACCGGCCAGAATAAGCAAACTGGCCATCACCGCCATACTGACAATGGCATTGCGCGGGATACGATTTTTGCGCCTGGATAAAAAAGAAGGAAAGTAACCATCAGTGGCCACAACAGCCATTTGCCGCGAAGAGCCGAATACCGTGCCGCTGATTGCGCTGCTGGTAGCCAGCAAAGCCCCGGCTATTACCAGTACGGTGCCCATACGGCCCAGCACCTGGCCGGCACCGGCTGCCAGAGCAAATTCTTTGTGCTTGATAATGTCTTCGGCAGGAATAGCAAACAAAGCCCCCAGACCAATGATAACATAGATAAGGATAGCCAGGGTAATAGCGGTATAAATGGCACGCGGTATGTTTTTCTCCGGGTTGCGCATCTCATTTACGGCATTGATTACCAACTGAAAACCCTCATAGGCCACAAAGGTGATGGAAGCTACGATTAAAATAGTAAACACGCTGCTATGCTCGGCATCCACCGCCATATTTTCCAGAAAAGTGCTGAAATCAGTGGTGCCGTGTTGCATAAGTACGATGGAGATTAGCACCAATACCACCAGCTTGGTGTAAACCATTAGGTCTTCTATTTTGCCCATGCCATTTACACTCCACACATTTATCAGGGTGAATACCCCGATTACGCCAATGGCCAGTCCCTTACGTAAAATGATATTGTCGGCCAGCGCGGTACCGCTGATAGCATAAGATGAGAAAGTATAAGCATAAAGCGCCAATGTACTGATATAACCGAAGATAATAAACCAGCCAATGGCGGCTGCCGAGAAGTGCGATCCCGGGTAAGTTCGTTTATAAAAGGAGTAAGTAGCTCCCTCATCTTTATAGTACAGCCCCAGCTTTACATAAGAATAAGCCGCCAGGGCGGCTATCAGCCCCCCGATAATGATGGCAATAGGGGTAAGGTTGCCGATAAGTGAAACAGAGATACCCAGAATAGTAAAAATACCTCCGCCTACCATGCCGCCCAGCGCAATGGCCACCAGTTCGGTTAGTCCCAGACTTTTATGACGCGGCCGGTGGATGGCTTTGGAGTGCGTATTGTTTTCCATGCCACCAAAGGTAAGCAAAAACCCTGTAGCAATGATGTTTGTAAAGGACAGCTTCAGTTGTCATTTTCATCATCCAGCAGATGCGGCCTGCGCTGGCGGGTGCGCTCTTCGGCTTGTTGCTGGCGCCATTCGGTAATCTTTTGGGTATGCCCCGAGAGCAGCACATCGGGCACCTGCCAGCCTTTGTACTCGGCCGGTCGCGTATATACAGGCGGTGCCAGCAGATCGTCCTGAAAAGAATCGGTCAGGGCCGAGGTCTCATCGGAGAGCACCCCGGGCAGCAGGCGGACAATGGCATCGGTTACTACGGCAGCCGGCAGTTCGCCCCCGGTAAGCACATAATCACCAATGCTAATCTCTTTGGTAATCAGGTGCTGGCGCACACGCTCATCCACCCCTTTGTAATGACCGGCCAGCAGCACGATGTTTTGCAGGGTAGACAGGCGGTTGGCCATCGGCTGGTCGAACCGCTCTCCGTCCGGGCTCAGATAAATAATTTCATCATACTGCCGTTGGCTTTGCAGGTGCTGCAGGCAGCGGTCTATCGGCTCTATCATCATTACCATGCCGGCCCCACCGCCAAAAGCATAGTCGTCCACCTGTTTTTGCTTGTTGGTGGCGTAGTCGCGCAGGTTGTGTACCTCAATTTCCACCAGCCCCTTGTCACGCGCCCTTTTCAGAATAGAATGGTTGAAGGGGCCCTCCAGCAATTGTGGCAGTATGGTGATAATATCAATCCGCATCGCTTTGATCATGCAGGTAAAAGTCCAGCAGGCCTTCCGGAAAGTTAACATAAATTATTTGCTTTTCCTTATCGGCCCGGCTCACGGTGTCCTCGCTCAGCGGCAGCAGCAGCTCACGACCCTGGTAGTCGATAGCCAGCAGCGCCTGAGCACCACTGTCCAGCACATTGGCCACGGTGCCCAGGGGTCCGTGCTGCCGGTCTTCTACCTGATAGCCGATGATATCGTGATAATAGAAGCCCCCATCGGGTAGCTCCGGCAGGGCGGCCAGGGGCAGATAAAGCTCGGCACCTTGCAGGTTGCGGGCGAAGTCCGGCCCATCGGCATCTTCAAAGACAATAATGGCCTTGTTGCCGGAAATGCGGATGTCGTCAATAAAAAAAGGAACCAGTTGATCGCCCTGGCGGACGAAAACCGATTCCAGATTTTGGTAGGCCTGCGGCTCATCGGCATCGATGATGGCGCTTACTGCGCCTTGCAGGCCGTGTGGCCTGGCAATGTACCCCAGCAAAAAACATGAATCCAGGTCCATGTTTATCGGGTCTTACTCAGCCTTTTTCTCTTCTTCTTTGGTTGATTCCTCTTCGGCAGGGGTCTCTTCTTTGGCCTCTTCTTTAGCTTCGGCAGCTTCTTCGGCTTCTGCGGCAGGCGCTTCTTCCTTGGCTTCAGCAGCCGGTGCCTCAGCTTCTGCGGCAGGAGTTTCGGCAGCCGGCTCTTCTGCCTCTGCAGCAGGAGCCTTTTCTTTCGCTTCGATAGCCGGGGCTTCCTCGGCTACGCTTTCCTCTGCCGGTGCCTCAGCCGCGGCATCATCAGCCGGGGCTTCTGCCTCTTCGCTGGCGGCAGCCTCTTCAGCTGCTTTTTCAGCGGCCAGCATCTCCGATTGTTTTTTCAGTATCTCGGCTGCCCGAGCCTCGTTTACCTTGCTCTCGGCTGCCAGGCGGGCCTTATCGGCCTCGGCCTGCTCCTTGGCCAGCTTATCCAGCTGGGCTTGCTCCCTGGCTTCTTTATCTTTGAGCCAGGCGGCAAAGCGCTTGTCGGCTTCCTCCTGGGTAATAGCCCCCTTGTTCACCCCAACTTGCAGGTGCTTGCGCAGCATCACCCCCTTGCGCGACAGGATAGACCTGGCGGTTTCGGTGGGCTGGGCACCGGTCATCACCCAATACAGGGCGCGGTCGGTATCCAGCTTGATGGTTGCCGGATTGGTGTTGGGGTTATAGTTCCCCAGTTTTTCAATAAAACGGCCATCTCGTGGCGCTCTGGCATCTGCTACTACGATGTCGTACATTGCCAGCTTTTTGCGTCCTCTACGCGCTAATCTAATTCTAACTGCCATATTCTTTTTAAGTTAGTCCCGTGCGGAACACGTCCGCATTCTTTTAAAATGAGGTGCAAAGATAGGCAATTTGCCGGAAACCAAACAGGTTTGTTGGATTTATTCAGGTGTTGGTGAAACACCGGGGGATGGGCCATTTTTACGCACCTTAAAACAACTTTGTCGTTTGTCGGCCAAAGTAATTTATTTCAAAATTCTTAAGCAATAATGAAACAACTCTTTGAAAAAGTCTTCTCTAGTGCTTTTATCTTCTAATATGTCTATAACATCATAATATTGCTCTACCAATCTATCGTTATTAATCCTTTTAATTAACTCAGGGGTATAGACAGCAGAAAGGAAAAAGTTTTTGCAACGCTGGTTTAATGTTAAGGCATGCTGAAATGATTTTGTGGCAGCCCCGTATCTTTCAAGTGCTCCGGCTGGGTCAATCCCCCCTTTGATTTCAACAACAGCCAATAATTCTTCTCTTTCTCCTGTTGATTTAAAGAAAGAGATATCTGGTTCTGCTGAAAACTTCATTACTATATTATTTTTTAACTCACAGGTTAATGGTAAGCTATTATTTTCTAAATTTTCATTACTATTAATTGAAACTACCAGGCGGTTTTGCTTTAGCCATTCGAAAATTAAGGTACGAATCCTTTCTTCGGCTATGGCACCAATTTTGTTTCTCATTATACCGTCTAAAGTGATTCCTAAGGTGGCAACAATGGTCCTTTTTCCGTTTTCCAAAGTCCACTCTGAAGAACCTTTTACGATTGAACAAATAAAAGTATTATAAACCAAAGTAATCTTATTGGCTTTTTCACCATCAACCTTCCCCCGCAAATTCCCCTTTTCAAGATTTTCAATGGATCCAACATATTCTTTTGCTGCTTTTATAGAAAGACCCGTTAAGCCCCTATAATATAAACTTGAGGTTGGTAATGCCCTAATGATCTCGGGATGACAAAAAACAAGCTTGGGGTCATACTTTTTTTCTTTAGTTACATATTCCCATATTTCTAAGTCAATCATATATTTTGATAATGGTGTCCAGCTCAGCTCTATTTCAAGCTTTTTTAAAGCTTTGAATACTTTTATATCTTCTCTTTTTTGTAAAGATGTAACGATTAAAAGTGACCTTACTCTTCTTAAATTGTCAGAGTAACTATTCATTGAGTATTATTTTGACCAGACATAAATGCATTTGCGCAACTCTTTTCTTCCATGGGTTCCCATTTGTTGGCTACTGTTCCCTTTACCTTTTTCCAAAACCCAAATAACATCAGTATTTAGCCCAGATGCTTCTGCAATTTCTGATAGAATTAAATCTACAGGTATTTCATCACCATTATACCTTACATTATCATTAACCATAATTACCTTCCCTCCTGGTTTTAAGACCCTGGATATCTCCCTGATGACAAAACTCATTTCAAGGAAATAGTTGGCTACCATATTGGGAATATTTTTATTGTTTAACTCATCCTTGTGAAAATATAGATTTCTAATAACTTCTTTCAAAGCTAACTGATCGTAGAATGAGGCTAAAACTTCTTTGAAAGTGTCAGTTTTATTAATAGAAGCATAGAACTTTTCAAGTTCATAAATTTTACTTTTATTTTCAACTGTTGCCGACAACAAAGTTTGCCGTAAGGTTTTAATTTTTTTGTTGTCTACACCGTCAAATGCGAGTTCAAGCGCGTAAGTCCTTGTGTAGTCATATCTATTGCAATATGGCGGAGAGGTAATCACCATGTCAATCGTACTTGAGCCAATTTCGTGCAACTTATTCAGACAACTTCCTTGAATTAACTTATAGTAGGTACTACTTAAAATATTTTTGTTAAATGACTCTATGTCTGTAGTAATTATTTCTAATTTCTCTTTTAATCTTGCTTTAAAAGAATAAATAACTCCTTTATCAAATTTGGATTTAAGCATCCTGCCTGCTCTATAATCCCAACGTAGGTATTGGCCATCTTTTCTTGTGAAAGACACATCTTCAAGTATAGAGCTTATTGCAAACCTCAAAAGTATCCTTACATCATCATCGTTGCAGTGTGTATTAATATAATAACATGCATTTGCAATTGCTATTTCTGTTTTATTCGAAAATGCTCCTTGCGTGATAGTAAGGTGCTGGAAATAAAATTGTTTTGGAACATTTCTGTTTTCAAAATCGATATTAAACAGATTATTAATGTGTTCTTTTAATTTGTTTAGATCAACTTTTTTCGCGGCAATTCTCGCTTTTGTAGCCAAAATACCAGGTGACAACAATTCTATTCCAATAGCATTAAAACCATTCTCAATACTAGTTGTCATTGTTGTCCCTATTCCAGAAAACGGATCTAAAATGGTTTGACCTCCAAAAGGTTTTCCGAAACTATCCAAAATATATTTTACAAATGCAGTGGAGAAACCTTCTTTAAATTTAAACCATCTATAAAAAGGCTCTGTCTTGTTTGCTTGAAACGAAATTAATGAACGGTTTAGGTTTCGGTTTATAAGTAATTTGCTCTTATATTTTTGTAACAATGCATTTCGATATTTATCTGATGGAGTAGCTTTATCAAATAATAGTATATCCTCATTCAGAATATCTTCGTATGATGTTGCTAAATACATAAATCAGAAAGTTATTTTACCCTGTTTAGCGCTTTTTTGTGCGAGGTACTTTACCTTTTTTTCGGCAAGGACTAATGTTTCACTCGAACAATTCGAGTGATATAGTTTATGCGCAAACAAATCGCTAAAGTATTCCATCTTTATCTCCTCAATATCAATTTCTAATGCCTGTGACAGACTTTTCAGTCTTTTTTCATCAAACGATCTCCTGCCATTTTCAATCTTACTTAAGTTCGCAGAGTCCATACCAATTTTTGCGGCTAACTGAGTTAACGTTAAACCCTTTTCCGCTCTATGCTTTCTTATATACTCACCAAATGTTGTTAGCATAAGACATGTAAATTTTGACTTGTCAATATTGTACAAGTGTAAACAAATAGATTAATAAAAGCAAGTTGTTTGCTCCAAATAATTAAAGATTAACATATCTCAAAAAAATCTCCTACACATCTATTTTCTCCACCCTGCGTTGGTGGCGACCGCCTTCAAAGCTATTTGTAAGAAAAGCCTCTACACATTGTTCGGCCGTTTTGGTATCAATAAAGCGGGCAGGCAGGCAAAGGATATTGGCATTATTATGTTGGCGGGCCAGCGCAGCCAGTTCGGGCTGCCAACACAGGGCTGCCCGGATGCCGGCATGTTTGTTGGCGGTCATGCACACCCCATTGCCGCTGCCGCAAATGGCAATGCCCAAATCAAACTCACCACTGTGCACGGCAGTAGCCAGCGGATGCACATAGTCGGGATAATCGACCGAATTGCCGTCAAACGGCCCGAAGTCTTTTACATGATGGCCTTGCTTTTCCAGCAAGGCTTTCAGGTGTTGCTTGAGCTCAAAACCGGCATGATCGCCTCCTATACCTATTTTAAGTGCCATTTTTCTTACGGGTTAAAAATTTTTGTTCTTTCAACGCATCGGCTTTTACTACCGCAGCGGATATAAATATACTGATTTGATATAAACCAAATAGCGGAATGGCTACTAAAATCTGGCTGATGGGATCCGGAGGGGTGAGGATAGCTCCTAAGATGAGAATCACGATAATGGCATGCCGCCTGTAGGTTTTCATGAGTTGTGGCGTCACCAGCCCGGCTTTGGTAAGCACATACACTATAATGGGCAACTGAAACAGCAAAGCCGTGGCTATGACGATGGTAGATATCGTAGAGACATAGTTAATCAATTCAAATTCATTATGAATGGACTGGTCAACCCGGTAATGGGCCAGAAAATTAACCGACAACGGAGCAATAATGTAATACCCGAATAACACCCCTATCATAAACAACAGGCTTACCCAGAAAACCGCCCCGCGCGTGTTACGCCTTTCTTTTTCATACAGGCCGGGCTTGATAAAGCGCCAGATTTCCCAAAACACATAAGGGAAACTGATAATCAGCCCGATAAGCACCGAAGTGGTGATATGCATGGTAAACTGGCCGGTCATTTTGCGGCTTTGGATGATAAAGGGCAGGTCGTCAATGCACAGGCCATCGGAATGCAGGTAATCGGCTGCCTGGCAAAGCATGCGGTAGGTCCAGAAATCGGTACGTGAAGGTGCCAGGATGATATCGTGCCAGACAAAATCCTTGGCCATAAACACCACCACGGCAAAGATCACGATAGCTAGTAGTGCCCGGATGAGATGCCAGCGCAGCTCCTCCAGGTGCTCCAGGAAGGTCATTTCCTTGGTTTCGCTCTCAGGCAGACTATCGGTCTGGTCTAGTGGCATATTATACTACTTTTTCAGAAACCGATTCATACAGCGGATATTGCGACATCCAGTTATTTACCTCTTCCTTTACAGCCCTTAAATTATCCTGGTCTTCCGGGGCTTGCAGCACCTTATCTATCAACTCTACGATGCGTATCATATCATCTTCTTTGAGGCCACGGGTGGTAACGGCAGCCGTGCCTATGCGGATGCCGGAGGTAATAAAGGGCGAGCGGTCGTCAAAGGGCACCATGTTTTTGTTGGTGGTGATATCGGCCTGTACCAGCGCCTGCTCGGCCTGCTTGCCGGTGATTTCCTTATTGCGCAGGTCAATCAGCATCATGTGGTTGTCGGTGCCGCCTGATATCAGATGATAGCCGCGCTCGACAAACGCCTGAGCCATAACCCGGGCATTTTTCTGCACTTGAATAACATAGTGCAGGTACTCATCGCTCAGGGCTTCGCCAAAAGCCACCGCCTTGGCGGCAATCACATGCTCCAGCGGGCCACCCTGGGTGCCCGGAAAGACGGCCCCATCCAGTACGGCCGACATCTTTTTGATTACTCCTTTGGGCGTTTTAAGCCCCAGCGGGTTGTCAAAATTCTCACCCATCAGAATCATGCCGCCCCGCGGGCCGCGCAATGTTTTGTGGGTGGTGGTGGTAATAATGTGGCAGTACTCCAGCGGGTCGTTGAGCAGGCCGCGGGCTATCAGGCCGGAAGGGTGTGAAATATCGGCCAGCAGTAGGGCGCCTACCGTGTCGGCCGTGTGGCGCAGCCTCTCATAATCCCAGTCACGACTATAGGCCGAAGCACCACAAATGATGAGCTTGGGCTTTACTTCCAGGGCTTTCTCGTGCAGGCGATCCCAGTCGATGGTGCCGGTATCTTTTTCTACGCCATAGAAATGCGGCTCATACAGCTTGCCGGAAAAATTGACCGGGGAGCCGTGCGTAAGGTGCCCGCCATGCGAGAGGTCGAAGCCCAGAATGCGGTCGCCCGGATTGAGCACCCCCTGCATCACGGCCGCATTGGCCTGGGCACCGGAGTGCGGTTGCACATTGGCCCAGGCAGCACCATAGAGCTCCTTGGCGCGGGCTATGGCCAGGTCTTCTATTTCATCTACCACCTCGCAGCCGCCATAGTAGCGCTTGTGCGGCAGCCCTTCGGCATATTTATTGGTAAGCACACTGCCCATGGCCTGCATTACCTGGGCAGAGGTATAATTTTCCGAAGCAATCAGTTCCAGACCGTTTTTCTGGCGCTGGCGCTCTTTTTCAATGAGCGCAAATATCGTATTGTCGTGCTGCATAATGGTGGTGCTTAAAATGTGTGGCAAATTTAAGCAGATGCCGGTAATATCGGCTATATGTGCCGAAGTGATAGCCGGTAAAATCTTTTTATCAATTTTTTACCGGCAAAGAGGCCGCCATTTCTTTGATCAGCCGCCAGGCTTTTTCTACATGGCGCTGTTGCACCTCTGTCTGGCCGATGACCATGCGCAGCACAAAGCGCCCGTTGAGCTTGACATGGGTAAGAAAGATCTCGCCCGAGCGGTTGAGGCGGTGCATTAGTTGCTCATTGAGGCTGTTTAGCTCTTCGGGTGAAGGGCCGACCGGGTAATAGCGAAAGCACACCGTGTTGAGCGGCACGGGAGCCGCCACTTCAAAGTGAGGATGCCCTTCTACCTGCTCTCTGAACCACTGTGTTAGTTGCAAGTGCAGCCTTATTTTGGCCTGTAGGCCCTCCAGGCCGAAACTACGGATGACAAACCACAGCTTGAGGGCCCGGAAGCGCCTGCCCAGCGGGATGCCCCAGTCGCGATAGTTGTTTACCCGGTTGTCTTCGGGGGTGCGCAGGTATTCGGGGGTGATGGAAAAAGTATTGATCAGCGCCTGTTTGTCTTTGACAAAATAGGCTGAAGCATCGAAGTTGGTGAACATCCATTTGTGCGGATTGAAGACAAACGAGTCGGTCTGCTCGAGGCCGGCTGCCAGCCAGCGCATCTCGGGCAGCAACAAGGCGGTGCCAGCCAGGGCGGCATCTACGTGCACCCAGAGCTGATGTTGCCGGCCTATAGCCACGATATCGGCCAGCGGGTCGATGGCGGTGGTGCCGGTGGTGCCCAGCGCAGCCACAATCATCAGCGGCTGGTAGCCGGCCGCCAGGTCTTGCTCAATGGCTTCGGCAAGCAGCTCGGGGCGCAGGGCATAGGCATCGTCCACCGGTATTTTCACCAGGTTGTCGCGGCCGATACCGGCTATGGCCACGGCCTTGTCCACCGAAGAGTGCGCTTGCTCGGAAGCATACACCCGATAGCGCTGCCGCCCCAGGCCGGTATAGTTGGCAGTAAATCCGGAGGCCTTTTCGCGGGCGGTAAGCAGGGCGTTGAGGGTGGCATCGGAAGCACCATTCTGTATCGACCCCGCCCAGTCGTCCGATAAGCCGACCATCGTGCGCAGCCACTCCATGATGCGGTCCTCCAGCTCGGTGGCAGCCGGAGAGGTGGCCCACACCATGCACTGCGCCCCCAGGGTGGCGGTGAGCATTTCGGCCAGCACCGAGGGCTTGCTGCTGTTGCCCGGAAAATAAGCATGAAAAGAAGGGCTCTGCCAGTGCGTCATGCCAGGCACGATGATTTGCCTGAAATCTTCGAATATGGCGGCCATGGGTTCGCCCTTTTGTGGAGCATGGTCCGGAAGCTGCTCGTAAATTTCACCCGGCTCAACATTGGGTTTTACCGGGTAATTCTCCACTTCCTCCAGGTAGGTAGCCATCCATTCCACCATTTCATGGGCTGCCTGTCGAAATTCCTCACTGGTCATATTATTGCTGTTTTATTAAATTTATTACCGAAGGCGGCAATGGCACTTCCCCTGCCAGTTGCGGATCGGGTACCGGGGTGCCGTAGTGCTGGCTTAGCGGCACCACCCCGGCCCACACCGGCAACTCATAGTCGGCCGGGGCATCCGCAGGGTCACCTTCTCTTATTTTTACCGAAAACTCTTCTATGGCAATGGCCACCACCAGGGTGGCCTTGAGCTCGGCTGCGGTAGGCTGGCGGGCCTCCTGCCAGCGACCCGGCACGATATGCTCGGTAAAGGCCTGCAACGCCTGGCGTTTTTCCTGCTCAGCGGTAATCTGCCGGGGGCGCCCGAAGACAACGGCCGAGCGGTAATTGAACGAGTGATTGAACACCGAACGGGCCAGCACCAAACCGTCCAGAAGGCTGACCGACAGGCAGGCTTGCTGCTGGGCCAGCAACCGGTGCAGCATGGCATTGGCGGCCGCCCCATGCAGGATAACCTCATCCGCTACCCGCACATAGGCAGTGGGTAATACCAGCGGGCGGTCTTTGACCGCAAAAGCTACATGACAGAGATAGCCGGCATCGAGCACGGCATACAAGCTGGCTTTATCATAGCGCCCGCGCTGCGGCAGCCGCCTGATACGGGTGAGTTCGGTGGGGTTTTCTGACATATGTTTTTTTTTCAGGATAAAAATAAAAGGAATGACGGCCGCTTGGGTTACCACTAATAAAATTACCTAACCGAGTTATTTTACGGCCGCAAACGTTTTGTTGACAATGCGCCAGCCGCGGTCGGTGGGCAGCAAAACCAGGTTATCGATATAGCGCTTGCCGGGGTAGTCGAACGACACGCGGAAATCGGCTATGTGGTGCGCTATCCGGCCATCGAGTATGCGCATTTCAAGCTGCTGCGGGCCGTCTGCCACTACCTTGTCCAGATAATCGGCCAGCGAGATGGTTACGACCCCGGCCGGAGTGTTGGTGTAAAGGACGGCCTGCGGGGCAAAAGCCTGCCTAAGCAGCACGGTGTCGGCCTGCCTGCGCCCGGCTGCATAGTTGTCGGTGATTGTCTTTTCTACGGCCAAATATGGGTTGTCGCTGGCAAAGAATGTTTTGAGCACCTTGTTGTAGGTAGCGGCCTGATTGATATAAGGGAAGTGGCCGGCATTGTGAAAGGTATAGACGCGGGCATCGGGATAGCGTGCTTTGAGCTTTGCCCGCAGGCCCGGCTCTACCAACGGGTCGTTATCCGCTTCGATTATCAGCTTTTGTATTCTTCGTTGGGCATAGCTGCCGGGGTTGTCGAAAAAAGGGTCGATTACCACCTGGTAGCGGTTGAGAAACTGCTTTTTGGAAAAAGGCAAGGACGGCAAAAAGGCCGCCAACAGGGAGTCGCCCTGTGCTGCCGGCAAGAGTTTAGCCTGCAGTTGGCGGGCGCCAAACTGGGCCACCAGTATCTCCGGCATCAGCTTTACCGCGCGGGCCTTACCGGCATTGGCTGCAGCTATCTGCTTGTTGGGCGGAAAAGTGTTGGACAGCACCGCTTTTTCGATGCGCTGCGGCATAGCGCTAAGCAGGTACTGGGCAATATAGCCACCCATAGAGGTGCCGACAAGGTATATCTTGCCGGCCTTTTCTTCATCCAGTATGGCACGGATGCCGGCTGCGGCCTTGTCCAGATTATCCACTTCCTCGGGCAGGGTATAGGTAATAATCCGGTAGCGGTCTTGCAACGCGGCTATCTGCTGCCACCACAGGTTGTAGGCCCCGCCCATGCCATGCAGAAACAGGATGGTCTTATCGCCCTGGCCCCCGGCCAGGTAGTGCCAGGTGATGCCGTCCACCGTCAGGGTCTTGACCGGGCGTTGCATAAATTCCCGCAGTTGCCGGGCTGCCTGGTCTTCGTGCTGATAAAGCGCAAAAAAATCGGCCTGGGGTGCCGGAATCTGATAGATGATGATGACTATAAGCAAGATGATGAGGGGCCAGCGTAGTTTTTTCATGTCCTGGTTGTTTTTTGGGGGGTTAAATGTACACAAAGCCGGCCGGCCGGCAAAATAGAGCGCTGGCTACTTGTTTTTCTTGCCGGCCATCACCGATTGGTTGTGAGTTTGCCGTTTTCCGTTTAACTTGCATACTATGCGCATGAAAGTTTTTTTACTGCTGATTTTGTTGCAGGGCAGCCAGGCCCTGAGCTGGGGGCTTACCGGCCACCGGGTGGTGGGTGAAATTGCCCAGCACCACCTGAACAAAAAAGCCCGCAAGGCGATACGCCAGATACTGGGCCATGAAAGCCTGGCCGATGTGGCCAATTACCTCGATTTTATTAAGTCGGACAGCACCTACGACTACCTGAAGCCCTGGCATTATGTAACCATACCGGACGGCCAGACCTACGCCACGGCCGCCAAGGCACCCGAGGGCGATGTGATACGAGGCATCCGCTATTTTACCGGCCAGTTGAAGTCCGACACCCTGACCCTGGCCGAAAAGCAATTTGCCCTGAAAGCCCTGGTGCACCTGGTGGGCGATATTCACCAGCCGCTGCATGTGGGCAATGGCCGCGACCGCGGGGGCAATGATGTAAAGGTGAAGTACTTCTGGCAAAACAGCAACCTGCACCGGGTGTGGGACTCCGGCATGATCGACAGCCAGAAGCTCAGCTATACCGAATGGGCCCGTAAGCTTGACCATACTGACAAAGCGCTGCTCGAAAAGTGGCAGGCCAGCGAGGTGGAAGACTGGGCGGCCGAGTCGATGGCGCTGCGCAGCTCGGTGTACGACCTGCCGGCCAGCGGCAACCTGAGCTACCGCTACAACTACGACCACCTGCATCAGGTAGAGCTACGCCTGCACCAGGCGGGCATCCGCCTGGCCGGTCTGCTGAATGAGATTTTTGGGTAGGGGGCGGTGATAGATGAGGTATTGCCGGTTTGCCGGCCAGACAATTGTGTTAGGGTTTCCTAACCTCATTTAGTTCGAAATATAGTCTTTTAGGTTGTTCGGAACTTTTCCCTCCCATCTTTTGATTTCATTGCCTTGCGGATCAAAGAGTATGTAGGTTGGGTAGGCATTGATTTGTAAGGCATTAGCCATTAAGCCGTATTGATCCCAAAGGCTGGGCCAGATAATTACTTGCTTTTTGTCACGATGATTATACTTAAAAGTCTTTAGGTCGGCATCATTCCAGGCAGAGACAAACAGGATATTGTCACTGACACTATCATAGATATTTCTGAGTTTGGGAAGCCCTTTTACACAAGGCCCACACCAACTGCCTGACAGAATTACTAAAAGATGTTTTTTGCCATCCGGTTTTACTTCAACATAGTTTTGCAAGCTGTCAAGCCCTTTTACTTTTAGCAGTTTTCGGGCCTTTTTATCATAAAGTGCGTTAGGCGGTTCTTTCAGATAGGCTGCTATAATGGCCGTTGACCAGTTATTGATATGGCGTTGGCGGCTTAGTTTATAGAGGTTTTCCAGTACAGCACTTTCGGTAACTATATCGAGGTTTTGTATTAACGCTTTTGCTTCCAGAGCCAATATGGGTTCCAGTGGTTTGTCCGGCTTGGGTTCATAAGGAAACGATTGCCAGATATCGCTTGCTTCGAATATTTCATTAAGCTCCCTTTGATATTCATTTTCATTTTGGAAGCTCACATTGTAATCTTTATCAATTGTTATTTCGATTGTGCTGGTATCAGATTCCACCCAGATCATGGCTAGAAATTTAGGGTTTGGCACCGAATATGTTTTGATAGATTTGGAATAGATTAAGTAAACTGCGTTTGGATAATTCTCCAGCTTCAGCTCGTTGTATTTGTTTGTAAGTTTTTGTGGATTAGTACTTAGGTGCTCAAATATTGCCAGATATTCATATTTGATATTGCCATTGATTATTAGGGTAAAGGCTGACGAGTGTACACTAAAACATAATAGAGTCAACAACAGAAAGTATAGGGTTGCTTTTTTGTTTGATTGGTGTTTCATTTTGTTGGGGTTTTTCACAACGGACTGGCATTTGGCGGGGGCGCTGTCAGCCTACACTTTCCTTTGGGTAAATCTACTCATTTATTCTTTTCTCCCTGCGCTGCCGCCTTGCATTGTATGTGTTGTTAGGTGCAGACCATTCATCGAAAACTGTACCCAAGTCCAATACTAATAAATGGAAATGCAGTATATTGAGGTTGAAAATTGTCAATATCTCCAAATGCAACCATAGAAAATTGAATTAACGCATTCCAATAGAATCCATTATTGTATGGTTGGTGTCTTATTCCTGATCTAATACTTGGCATTATTATAAAGTCTTGAACTGTGTCAAGAATTTCTTCATTAATCCCTGCTAAATCATAGGTGTCATATATTGTCGAAACAGAAATTCCTGCCTCGAAGAAATTTTTATTAATTCTTTTGAGATAAGAAACACCAACTGGAAAACTAATCATGTATCTGTTAATTCCATCGTTTTTAAGAATCAGAAACATTTGCCCAAACCTGACAGATAAATTTCTTTCGGTGTTATTGAAAAGCAACCTTTCATAATTGATTGAATAAAACATCGAGGCTCCTCCAACCTCAAGGAACACATTATTTCTAGTTATTTCTTGTGATCTAGCAATCGAAGAAATTGCGATGAACAAAATTGTCACTTTAATAAGTTTCACAATTATTAAACGTTAGTCATCATTTTTTATTGTTTAAGTTTTGCGCCTAAACGGCTGCGGCCAAATAAAATGGCGGGTGCTACACCAGCGTATCTGTAGACCGAGCTAAAGGCAAATAAATATGTTGAAATGTCAGAATATATTTTAGCCGCCATTTTTATTTGGCCAATATTAGTCACCGAAATTTCTATTATTCATTCTCTAGCTCATCCTCCCTCTACTTGAATGTTTTTATTTTCAGCAACTTCACGAATGGATGATTTTATTTCAATTGATGTCTCAGCACTTGAACTATAAGTAACTCTTTCATCCTTGTCTTTTAGCCGAAAAGTAATCGTATATGGGGCAAATGTAATCTTTTGAATATCTGTCCATAAAATTCTGGTTGCCTTACCAAATATCTTATTCTTAATCTCGATTTGAGTGTCACTAATTTTCACCTTGGGTGTCAATGAAGTGGCTGAATAGATTATTAATCCATATATAAGAAAACAAGCCCCAATAACTAACCATCCAACTGACTCAAAAGACACTCCTTGTTCATAAATCTTTATGCTCCCAAGTCCAAGGTAAAGAGCTCCGATAATACTTAGCAGCCACTTGCCAGCATTATTGGATATTGAGTTTGTTGCTCCGAGAAGTATTGTTTTATTCATAGTCAAGTTGTTTATTGGTGTCTAGCTCTGATACCAGCCCAATATATCATTTTACCCCAAAAGTCACAAGCCATAACGCGATGAATTTAATGGGTGAAACCCCTCTCCACCCCTAAACAGGCACCTTTTGTCTATAATACCAGAAATTACATAATTTTGATAACAATGAAAATCGGCCATACACACAAAAGGGGATATTACCCACCATTAACTTTCAAAAAAGATGGAAAACAAAAATTTATAATTGGCCAACAATACTTAACCAATTATCTATTTATTTTGAAAACAGAATTATGAAAACTGACACAGAATTCTGAATACTCCCTCAGCCTACACCTTTCCTTTGGGTAAATCTACTCATTTTTTTCTTTCTCCGCCCCCTGCCGGTGTTACTCCGCTGCTGCCCTGCACTATATGCGTTGTTGGCATTTCGTGCTTTTAAATCATGCTCTTCTCGTAAGTGTCATCAAGTTCTTCTAATGAAAATTTAATGTTTTTCTTTAATGCCCTGAAAATTCTTAATATGGTTGCAATAGTTACATTCTTTGTGTTTCGTTCCAATTTCGAAATCTGTGACTTGTTCACTCCAACCAATTTTCCAAGTTCTTCCTGGGTCATATGCTTTTCCTGCCTAACTTTCTTAATCATCTCACCCAAAACCTCTACTTTCAATTCCAATTCATAAGCATCTCTCTCCGGGGTGCCTTTTTCACCGATGTATTTGTCTTTTAATTCATCGAAAGTCATTGTTTTCATGGCTTCTTTTCCCTGTGTTTTATTTTTTGTTTTCATGATTTCCTGCGTTTATTTTCAAAATATCCCTTCCTTATCTGTTTCGTTTTTTCAATTTCTGCTTTTGCTACTTTATTCGATTTTTTAATCACACCATGTGTCGCTATTACCAATGTGTTCTTATTGTCCGTTTTGTCCCAAAAAGCAAATATCCTATATTGAATGCCAGAATACCTCGTCCTGAAATACCAAATGTCTTCTTCAAGTTTCTCAAATAACTTCGGATCATTCAAAAGTCTTGCCTTGTCAATGTTGTAAAATATCTTCTTCCTTGTCTTTCCATCCAGGTTTTGAACGAACTCTATTGCTTCATTCAAAAAAATTACTTCAAATCTTGCAACCATTTAATCATTTTTCCCAAAGATAATAAATGTTTCAATATATAGAAACTTCTTTGGGGTGGTATTTCATATGTTCTCTATTAAACAAGTTTCTCTTGCATGAATGCCAACTCCTTATAAAATCCCAATATATCATTTTACCTCAAAAGTCACAAGCAATAACGCGGTGAATGTAAAACCTAAAAACCCCTTAGATACTACTATCCCACAAGCCATATATGCTGCTTTCTCCGGTTATGGCGGCTATTGTTGGCAGCGTACTACTTAGTAACGGCCTTTTTCTTTATCTTAGGGCAATCATAATCTGTCATATATGCGCCTTATTATCACTACGCTGGCTCTTCTGGTAGCGCTGCCCCTGGCAGCGCAGTGGTCCGACAGCTTTGACGATGGCAACTTCAGCGCAAATCCGCTATGGCAGGGCGATACGGCTGCCTTTGCCGTTACGACCGGCATGCTACAGCTTAATGCCCCTTCCGCTGCCGCCAGCAAATACCTGTCTACGGCCTCCAACATAATCGAAGATGCCACCTGGGAATTTTACGTGCGCCTGGACTTTAACCCTTCCTCCAGCAATTATACCAAGGTGTATCTGGTAGCCGACCAGGCCGATCTGCTGGGCGGCCTCAACGGCTATTTTGTCAAGCTGGGTGGCACCCCGGACGAGGTGAGCCTGTACCGCCAGCAGGGCACGGCCACCACCTTGCTCATCGATGGCCAGGACGGCCGCTTGAGCCTGTCGCAGGTAAGGGTAAACGTGCGGGTGAGCCGCAGCGCGGCCGGCAACTGGCAGCTCGAAACACAGTTGGACGGAGAGAGCGGCTGGACGCTGGAAGGCAATGCTGCCGACAACCAGGCGTCCGTTGCCGCTTTTTTTGGTGTGGTCTGCACCTATACTTCCACCCGCTCCGACAAATTTTATTTCGATAATTTCGTGGTAAACGGCCAGCCTTTTACCGATAACATACCCCCACAGATAAATACCCTGCTGGCTGCTGACTACAACAGGGTTGTAGTTTCTTTCTCCGAACCGCTTGACACAACCACCGCCATGCAGGCCGGCAACTATCTGCTCAATGGGGCTGCCCTGCCGGCTGCCATCGCCTATTCCGCAGATAGCGTCACCCTTGCCTATGCCGACAGCCTGGCGCCTTTCAATACGCTGGCCCTTACCGGTCTGGCCGATACGGCCGGCAACATTATGCCCGATACGTTGCTCACTTTTTACTACGTAAGCCCAGAGCCCGCCCGGCCCGGAGATGTGGTGTTCAATGAACTGCTGTCCGACCCCTCACCTCCCGAAGACCTGCCGGAAGCCGAATTCGTAGAACTACGCAATAACAGCCGCAAAGCTATTGATATGACCGGATGGTCAATTTCTGATAAAGTTACTGTGGCTACCTTGTCGGCTTATATTCTGTTGCCTGATTCCTTGCTCATCTTATGCCGGTCGGCCGATGAGGCACTCTTTGCCGGCTACGGAGCGGTGTTGGGGCTAAGCACCTGGCCCTCGCTCAACAACAGCGGTGACAGCCTGGCCCTGATGAGTGCGGCAGGCGAGACCATCGATCTGGTAGCCTACAACAAAAGCTGGTATCGCGACAGCAGCAAAGAAGACGGTGGCTGGAGCCTGGAGGGCATCAACCCACGGCAGCCCTGCAACGGCCCACTCAACTGGCAAGCCTCTACTGCCTTAGCAGGAGGCACGCCCGGACAGGAAAATGCCGTTTATCAGCCGCAAGACAGCTTACCACCGGTTTTGCTGGCCCACACCCTTTACCCCGATACTTTGGTGCTGACTTTCGATGAACCGGTGGCCACAGGCGGTATAAGCGCCACTTTCAGTCCTTCTTTGTCCATCGTACAGCAACAAGCCGATTACAACAAGTTATTGATCATACCGGATAGCTCATTCACCTCCGGCACCAGCTATACCCTGCAGCTAAGCGGCCTGGCCGATTGTCTGGGCAATGTGGCGCCTACCCTTACCCTGAGCTTTATTCCGGATTTTCAACCTCCGGTTGTCGATACGGTGTATGCCGAAATCACCAATATGCTCACGATAGTCTTTGATGAGCCCATTGCCGAACCGGCCCTTGCCGATTTTGATCTGACCGGTATCGGTATGCCGGCCTCGCTCACTCATAGCGACAACCTTGTCAGGCTGACCTTCGACAGTCAATTGACTTTCAATCAAACCTACACCTTGCAAATCACCAACCAAAGCGATACAACCGGCAACAAAATGACCGGACAGTCATTATATGCGTTTATTTACCAGCCGTTGCCTTATCCGGCCTTTGGCGAGGTGCTGATTAGCGAAATCATGGCTGACCCGGAGCCGGCCGTAGGCCTGCCGGCAGTCGAATATCTTGAACTTGCCAATATCACCGGCAAGCGATTGCAACTGCACGGGGTACACCTGGCCGATGCCCTGTCGTCCACTACGCTGGAACAAGTAATTATCGAGCCGCATGAGCAGCTTATCCTGTGCCCGCGAGCGCAGGCCACTTCATTTGCTTCCTACGGTAAGGTGGCTGGGCTTAGCCCCTGGCCGTCACTCAACAATGCCGGAGACAACCTGGTGCTGCTCGATACGGCCGGGCAGGTCATACATTACGTGGCCTATACCGATGACTGGTATGACAATGCGGCCAAAGCGGAGGGCGGTTGGGCGCTGGAGTTGCTCGATACGCTCAACTTCTGTGCAGGCGATGCCGGCTGGAGCGCCAGCATCGACCCCACCGGAGGCACACCCGGCCATATCAATTCGCTGGCTACGCAAAAGCCTGATCTGGTGCCACCGCACCTCAGCCAGGCTATAGTAAATGACAATGATAGTATGACCATTCTTTTCAGCGAACCGCTGCAACCCGGTCCGCCTGCTGTGTGGCTGGATAACCAGGTGCTAACCGGTGGGCATTTTACCGGTTATGACAAGCGCGCGTTGCAAATAGGCCTTTCGGGATTGGAGAAAAACCGTGAGTATGGGCTGGTGGTCAGGGACTTTGCCGATTGTGCCGGCAACCGCACACCTGCCGACAGCATAGTCTTTGTGCTGCCCGATACTGCTCGCCCGGGTGAAGTGGTGGTAAATGAAGTCTTGTTCAACCCACTGGCTGACGGAGCCGACTTTGTAGAACTCTACAACCCCGGCACTGCCTGGTACGATTTGTATGGCTGGCAGGTGAGCAGCGGCAGTTCTACCCGGGCCATCGACAGCCACTTGTTGTTGTCCCCCGGTGGTTATCTGGTGCTTACCCCCGATCCGCTCAACATCAGCGACACCTATCCTTATGCTGTCCGGGAAAATTTATTCGCCTTTAATCTGCCCACCTTGCCAAATGAGGCTGGCGTTATCGGGTTATACAATGGTAATGGTACGCTGCTGGATACCGTGCGGTATGACGAAACCTGGCATTTTGCTTATCTGCGCGATGTAGAGGGGGTGTCGTTGGAACGTCTGGTTGCCCTAAGCAGCGGTCTGGAGCGTAACAACTGGGCCTCGGCAGCCGGCAGCGAGGGCTATGCTACGCCCGGCTATGCCAATTCGCAACAACTACCGGCTGGCGGCCGGCAACTGCTAAGCGTCAGCCCCCAGGTTATTTCCCCGGACGGGGATGGTCGCGATGATCTCTGCCGGATAACGCTGCAGCCAGCTAACCCGGCTTCATTGGTAAGCCTGGTCATTTATAATCTGCAAGGACAGGCGGTGCGCGAGCTGGCCAACAACCTGTCAGTAGGCAGCAGCGCCACCTTTGTGTGGGACGGCACCGACAGCAGCGGCAGCCGCGTGGCATTGGGGCATTATATGCTCGTAGCCGAGCTGTTTACCACCAGCGGCCAGACCGAACGCCATCGCATAAAAGTGGTGGTGGCCACCGGCTTTTGAATGGGCGTGTTATTAGAAATGCGGGGAAGCGTTTTTAGCTAAAAGCTAAAAGCTCGAAGCCCGTCTGCTTTCGGGCAGGCTAGAAGCCTCAACATTGAACCCCGGACTTGTTCCTGCCTGTGGCAGCCAGGCCGGGGTCTGTCTCCCTCATGTAGGCCTACCTTACGACCCGCTTATCCTGGACAAGATAGGCAAGCCGCGGTCTGCCAGGCGGTAGACAGACACAAGTTAGGAGATTTCGTGTCTATTTTGATAGCTGCCTTTGGGAACCTGGCCTCGAGAGCCTGCCTTCGAGAACCTCAGGCAGTACAAGCAGCTCAGGCAGGACAGGCAGATCGGCCAGTTCGGTCGAAACAATCCGTTTTATACATACCCAAAAATCTAATGCCGTTCGCCAGATATCTTCAATACTGAGGAAAATGAGCCTCCGGCACACCGGAAGCACCTTAAGAGAGACTTTCTCTATTGGCTGTTTTTCTTGCCATAACCAGCCGTGTGCACATTGCTCACCGCCCGGCCGGAAGGATCGACCATTTTGCCAAGTTCTTCATCCCAGGCCAGCACTTCGGGCGTGCTACACGCCACCGAGGGCACCGAAGGCACGGTGGCTGCGGCTGTCTCGGAGGGGAAGTGCTGCTCAAAAATGGTGCGATAATAGTATTCTTCCTTACTAAGTGGTGGATTTACAGGAAAACGAAACGCACGCCTGTCCATTTGTTCATCTGTCACCTCTTGCTCTACTTTTTCTTTGAGGGCGTCAATCCAGCTATAGCCAACGCCATCCGAAAATTGCTCTTTTTGCCGCCATACAACCTCCTCAGGCAGATAGTCGGCAAAAGCCTGACGCAGCAGCCATTTCTCCATGCGCTGCGGACCGGTCATTTTATCGCGCGGATTAATGGTCATGGCGATGTCCATAAAGTCTTTATCGAGAAAAGGCACACGCCCTTCCACACCCCAGGCAGCCAGTGCTTTGTTGGCGCGCAAGCAATCATACAGGTGCAGCTTGTCGAGCTTACGTACCGTTTCCTTATGAAACTCCTCGGCATTGGGCGCTTTGTGAAAATACAGGTAGCCGCCAAACAGTTCATCGGCTCCCTCGCCCGACAGCACCATTTTGATACCCATGGAGCGGATTACCCGTGCCATCAGATACATAGGCGTAGAAGCGCGGACAGTAGTTACATCGTAGGTCTCCAGGTAATAGATCACATCGCGCACGGCATCCAGCCCTTCCTGCACGGTAAAATTGATTTCATGATGCACCGTACCGATATGCTCGGCCACCTGGCGGGCAAACTTCAGATCGGGGGCTCCTTGCAGGCCTACGGCAAAAGAGTGCAGCTGCGGCCACCAGGCCTCCTGCAGGTCGTGACTTTCTACCCTGCGGGCCGAAAACTTCTTGGTAATAGCTGCAATGATAGACGAGTCCAGCCCACCGGAAATCAGCACCCCAAAAGGCACATCGCTCATCAACTGCCGATGCACAGCCGCCTCCAACCCCTGGCGCAGGCGTTCAAGATCGGTATTGTTTTCTTTTACATGGCGGTAATCACGCCAATCGCGTTTGTAGTAGCGGGTAGGCTTATCGTCCCGGCTATAAAAGTAGTGACCGGGAGGAAATATCTCTATTTTATTACATATCCCCTCCAGCGCTTTGAGCTCCGAGGCCACATAATAACGCCCCTCCTTGTCCCAGCCTTGATAGAGCGGGATAATGCCCATATGATCACGGCCAATCAGGTAAACGTCTTGTTCCACATCATAAAGGGCAAATGCAAAAATGCCGTTCAGGTCTTCCAGGAAATCAATGCCTTTTTCCTGATAAAGGGCCAGAATCACCTCCGAATCGGAGCCGGTCTGGAATTCATATTTATTTTGTAATTCTTTGCGAAACTGCTGGTGGTTGTAAATTTCGCCATTCACCGACAGGATAAGCTTGCCATCGGCACTCTTAAGCGGCTGACCACCTGAAAAGGGGTCCACAATAGCCAGGCGCTCATGTGCCAAAACAGCTTTGTCGGAACAGTAGATACCCGACCAGTCGGGCCCCCTATGACGTACCCTGCCCGACATGGCCAACACCTGCTGGCGCAGCTCTTCGGTGCAGGCCGATACATTAAAAACTGCTACAATACCACACATTTATTCTTTCTTTTAAAAAATGAATGGACAAAAAGACAGTATAAATACGGCATAAACAAATTTGCACGTGTCGGATGGCAGAATTTTTGTCTTTTTTCCTTTCGCTGCCCGCTTTTTTACCATAAACTTGGCAAATATGTATTCCGCTGTGTACAAGCGCCTGTTCATCGTTCTGCTCATAATAAGTTGCGGTATACCCGTGCTGGGTCAGGATTCCCGTTCGTGGGATAATCAAATCTATCTGGGCAACAAAATCGTATTTGGCAGGAACAAATGGAATTTTTCTGGCGAAATACAAACCCGCATGCGCAACAACCTGCAAAGTCTGGACAATTGGTATCTGGAGTTTGTAGCCACCTATATGGCCGGAAAACACCTGGAGATAGTACCCGACCTGCGTTACTCAATAAAACCGACCAAATTGGAACTACGTCCGGGTATCGGAGTACTGTACAAGCTGAACATCCGGCAGATACAGATTGTTAACCAGGTAAAATATCAGTTCGATATACCTACGTCAGGGCCTTCAGGGCATGCTTTACGAGAAGTAGTTTTTTTCAATCATCGTTTCAACGACCGGCTTATTGGCACTATGGTAGGTGGTTTTATCTATCGTTGGTGGCCACACTGGAATGGTTTCCAATATATCCGGGTAGGGCCGGGACTCACCTATGTTTTCGATCGTAAGCACAGTTTACATTTTAGCTATTTTGTAGGGGTAGAAAACAATACCGAATCTTGGTTATGGGCCGGCATTCCGGTAATTCAGTTGTCGATTAATATCTCCCAGCCTTATGAATATACTCCGGCCTATTATTTTAATTTTTGATACTTCTGTTAAAAGAAATTTTTCGGGCTCTTTTTGTTGTACGTGTTTCTTTAGCGTAGAAGTGTAGAGGCGTATATGCGGAAAAGCGGTTATTAGCTAGAAGCTCGAAGCTGTTAGCGCTTAGTTGCTAGCAGCGGGTGGATATCCCCTTTAAGGGAATGAGGGGGCGCAGGGGTGACAGAGGTCGGAGGTCTGAGGATAGAAGACTGAGGTATAATGGCGAATATCGAATAAAATCTAAAATCATCAATCACATATCTGAAATCTTAACCACCAAGAGCGCCAAGGATCCGCAAAAGGCGTTAAGGGGGGAATGCGGAGATGTTTTTTAGCTCATAGCCTGCCTGCCGTAGGCAGGCTCGTAGCTCGTAGCGCACTGGGCTTCCCCTTTAGGGGGACGCGGGGGATTTGGACTGAGGATGGTAAGTGGACAGCTCTCAAATCTGCAAGCTTGCCCACAGAGGGTATAATGGGGCTAAAGCCCCGGATTTGTTGTTTTTGTACCTCACTCCGCCCTAAAGGACGGAGTGAGTGAAGTTATTTTCTGTTCTGGAAATTCAATCTATTCGCCCTGCCCTTTAGGGCGGGGAGTAAATTGCCCAAAGAAGAAAGGGCTTTAGCCCTTGACCCGGAAAATTCAGGTGAATTTTCGGGACTAATCCTATTGCAAATTATTGATAATCAGATATCAAAAAGGTTATAAATCCAGTCCTTATGAATCTATTATGAAAAAAGCGGGTTAAGCGAACCAGCGACCCACAACAAATTATACTCAATTGATGAGTGATGAAGAACAAGAAAAAGGCCTCCGCAACCCAATGGTCGACAGAGGCCCCGATCGGGATGACTGCTCCGCTGAGTATACAGC
>WFNR01000080.1 GCA_015488485.1 Cyclobacteriaceae bacterium
CCAATCCCAAAACGGGCAAAACCCAAATTGTTGCCGGGTCAATATACTCGTCAGGCGTTCCGCCAAAACCATAATGCCCGGGAATGGCCGCAGGCAAATCGCCATAGTAAACAACAGGTATGCCTATGAGAAAAAGGAGGGCCAGGATGCCGATGCCCTCTACTAATTTGTCAAATAAATCAAGTGCTATTTTTATTTTCGGCCGGTTCATTTTCATATACGCTTGCGAACAACATCTTCCAAAATATTCGCCCTGTCTGATAGCTATGATAAAGATAACTACCAGGAATGAAAAAGCCTATAAGCCTTTGTCTATCTGTTTTTTTTAAAGGGGTGGATGAGCGGCTTTGGCCACAAAAAATTATGCTTCCTTAAAGGTGTCCAAACCAAACACAAGCATGGCCCATGCTAAGAAAATCAGTACGAAGAGCCCGTAGCCGGCCCAAATGGGTAGGCCAAGTTGGTTATTAAAGAAGGAAGCAAATTCTTCGCTCAGCGCAAGCGGCAACATGGCTATTAAGGCAAGTACTATTCTCCTGCCGAAGCCGAAGGCCAGTGCTGTGCCACAATTTTTACAATAAAACAGAGAGTCTTGCAGTTTCAACAAAACTTTCAGGTACTCCGCCATCGAATACCGGTACTTGCAGTTGGGGCATGTTCTTGCTTTCATGGTTGAATTATGATTAGCTATACTCTAAATATTTTAAATTTGTCAAGCGCGCCATCCATCTTTTTATTGCTTAAATCTACTTATTTTTTCTAAATTCGTTGCCCCGGTGTTAAAATATTGCCCCCCGGCATTAGTCCATTATTCAAACCTGTCGGTCTGCCTCCGACAATTTAAAGTTGAGGCATTTTACAAACAGCCGGCACTATACCTGCCCGTCTGGGGCATCCAGACTTATCTCCCGGGTTTCGGTGAGCGTCATGTCAAACAGCCGGCCGATATGCTGCTGCAGATGTGCGGCTACTTCGTCCAGGTCAAGCTCACGGCCCAGTTCCTTTTGCATGGAGGTCACGGCCTTGTCGTCAATGCCGCAGGGAATAATGTTGTTAAAGTAGTCCAGGTTGGTATTCACATTCAGCGCCAGGCCGTGCATGGTTACCCAGCGGCTGGAGCGCACTCCCATGGCGCATATTTTACGTGGATTTTGCTGTTGCTCATAATCGATCCACACCCCGGTGAGCCGCTCTATGCGGCCACCATCGAGCCCGTAGTGCGCCAGCGTCAGGATTACCGCCTCTTCGAGCAGGCGCAGGTACTTGTGTATATCGGTAAAAAAGTTGTCCAGGTCCAGGATAGGGTACACCACCAGTTGGCCGGGGCCGTGGTAGGTGATATCGCCCCCGCGGTTTATCTTGTAGTAAGCAGCCTGACGCGCCTGCAGGCCGTGCTCATCGAGCAGCAGGTTGTGCTCCGAGCCGCTTTTACCCAGCGTATATACATGCGGGTGCTGACAAAAAAGCAGGTAGTTGGGCGTAGGCTGCTGCTCAGCCGCGGGCAGGTGGCGGTTGGCCAGCTTGCGGTCGATAATACCCTTGAACAAGCGCTCCTGGTAGTCCCAGGCCTGCCGGTAGTCCACCAGCCCCAGGTGCTGCACTTCTACGCGCTTGTTTGGTTTCTCGTTCATCGGCAATAAATAAGGGCATAGCCAGCGACTTTCAACGCGCTGACTATACCCTGTCAAACTTAATAAGCAAAGGCCATTATTTGGCTAAAATCTTGAGACTTCTTTCGATAAACTCACTCAGCTTGTTGCCCTCCAGCATATTTTGTGACAACAGGGCCAGATCAAACGCCTGACGGGCCAGGGTGAGTCGTTTTTTCTCGGTCTTGGCGGCCAGTATCTTGCCTATTACCTCGTGATTGGCATTTACCGCCACATTGTACTGGTCGGGCATGGCGCCCATCATACCAAAGCTGCCACCACCGGTAGCCGCCATGTCTTTCATCCTGCGCATAAATTCGCTCATGGTGATCACCACCGGCATCTCATCAGGCGACATCGACTCTACCGATACGGTCATATTCGGGTTGTCAATGGCTTTTTCAAAAAGCTCTTTTATTACCTGCTGATCCTCCTCACTCAGTACGCTCTCCAGCTTTTCATCTTTGTTGATCAGCTTGTCAGGCGTATCGGCATCTATACGCTTGATCTGCACCTTGTCGAGCTTTTGCTCCAGGTGGTTGATAAAGTGGCTGTCGATAAGGGTATCGAACAGCAGTATATCATAGCCCTTGTTTTTGGCCGATTTGATATAGGTGTCCTGCTTGGCCGGCTCGGTAGCATACAACCACACAATGTTCTTGTCTTTGTCGGTCTGGGTGGCTTTTACTTTTTTGTTGTACTCTTCAATGGTGTAGTACTCGCCATCCAGGTTTTTCAGCAGGGCAAAATCCTTGGCCTTGTCATAAAACTTATCCTCACTGATCATGCCGTACTTCACAAACAGGCCAATGTCATCCCATTTCTGCTCAAAGGCCTTGCGATCGTTCTTAAACAAAGTGGCCAGCTTATCAGCTACCTTTTTGGTAATGTAATTGTTGATCTTCTTCACATTGCTGTCCGACTGCAGGTAGCTGCGCGATACGTTGAGCGGGATATCGGGCGAATCGATAACCCCGTGCAGCAACTGCAGAAACTCGGGCACGATATCTTTAACATCATCGGTAATGAACACCTGGCGCGAGTAAAGCTGTATCTTGTTACGCTGCAGATCTATCTCCTGCTTTATTTTAGGGAAATACAGTACCCCGGTCAGGTTGAACGGGTAGTCCACATTCAGGTGTATCCAGAACAACGGATCTTCCGAGAACGGATACAACTCCTTGTAAAAAGCCAGGTAGTCTTCGTCTTTCAGCTCCGAAGGCGGCTTTACCCACAGCGGTTGCGTGTTGTTGATGATGTTATCCACCACCACTTTTTTGGTTTTGGGCTTGCCGTCTTTGTCTTCACCATCGGGTACGTATTCTTCGCGGGTGCCGAATTTGATTTCCACCGGCAGGAATTTGCAATACTTATTGAGGATCTCCTTGAGGCGAAACTCATCGAGGAACTCTTCGGAGTCCTTGGCAATATGCAGGATAACCTCGGTGCCGCGCTCTTTTTTCTTGGAGGGCTTGATGATGAAGTCGGTGCTGCCATCACACTCCCAGTGCACGGCCGGGGCATCCTCCTGGTACGATTTGGTTTCGATCTCTACCTTATCGGCTACCATAAAGGCCGAATAAAAGCCCAGCCCGAAGAAGCCGATAATCTGGTTTTCTTCGCCTTTGTCTTTATACTTCTCCAGAAAATCGGTAGCGCCAGAGAAGGCCACCTGGTTGATGTACTTTTTCACCTCCTCGGCCGTCATGCCGATACCCTGGTCGCGTACGGTTATGGTCTTTTTCTTTTTGTTGAACTCTACCTCTACCCGCAGCTTGTCCACATCTACATCTCCGGGTACTTCGCCCAGGGCGGCCAGCCGTTTAAGCTTCTGCGTGGCATCTACGGCATTCGATACCAACTCACGCAAAAAGATCTCGTGGTCGGAATACAAGAATTTCTTGATTATGGGAAAAATGTTTTCCGACTGTATGGAAATAGTTCCTGTTTCTTTCATAGCAATACTACTTTAATGGCACATATTAGTGTCGCCAGCACCACTGCAAAAGTTGTTCCACCGGTAAAATGACAGGCCGTTATGCCAAACTGGCAGAGTTGCCAACTGTTTGAGCCGGAAAATTCAGACAATTTTCTACGTTAAATTGTTTATAGGTAATTAGTGGATTTGTTTTTCCAGGGCAATAATAACCTCAGGCTGTTGCTGGGTTGTTTTTCGGATGACGCGTTCAAGATAATCATACCCGAGGCGATTAGCCAACCATTCAATTTCTGCAAAAATGTCCTTTCTTTCCTCAACTCCAGGGTTAGCTTTTAATTGTTTGCGGCCTAAACGGCCCAGCGTGTGCAAGGATAAAGTGTGATATTTCTTGATGTCTTCAATAAGGGATCTGATAAAATTAAACAAATCTTCTTGAGCAGGATCAAGAAGTTTTAGGGCAATTTTTAGGTTATTCAACGCTCTAATTTCCAGGTCAGCCTCCCTGCGGCCTGTTTTTCTTACTGGCTTAAAAGCACGAATAGCCTGATAAGCCGGCCAAAATTGAGGGGAGAGGTTTAGGCGTGGAGTATCAATGTTACAGGCAGCATAATCCAGCATTTCTTCAAAAAGAATCGGATGTACGGAGAAAGATTGTGTCATTGTGTTGTCAATAAGATGAGCAAACAGACTGAGGCCTTTTTTCTGCAATACAGCCAATTGAGCACTTGCACCGTGCATTGCCGTTTTCACTCTGGGAGGCAGGCCTTTTATACGCTCTATGATTTCGGGGTGCGCAGTAGCTATGGCGTGATAGCGATTGCGGATTTCGGTAGCAAGCGTGGGCTCTCCCTCTTCCTCCGGATTGGTGTTAAGGCGCTTAAAGAGCTGTGAGGGGCCCGGCTCTTCATCGGGCTCAAAAATCTTGGCATCTTCACCTAGCACGTTGTGTATCAAAAACATTTTTTGTCCGGCAATTTCTCTCGATTTCACTACATCAGCCCCCTGTACCGAAGGGAAAAAGTTGTAAATAAACAACTCATCAAACACTTTTTGTCCTATACGGTTGATCCGCCCTACGCGCTGTATGACCCTTGTAGGGTTCCAGGGTATATCATAATTGATGATGGCCCCCGCCCGATTGAGGTTGACGCCCTCGGCCAGCTTATCGCTGGTTACCAACACATCGTAGACATCCTTTTGTTCACCGGAGTATTGCGCGTTGAAGTTCTCATCGAGCTCGCGTGCCAGCTTTTGGCCTATACTACCTTCGCACACCAGCAATCGATTGCCCAATTTGCCTTCCAAATAAGCTGACAAATGCTTTACCGTATCCACATATTCGGAAAAAACGATGATTTTACGACCTGGATCTTTTACTAAAATTTCATTGATCTCAGCAAACACAGCCTCTCGTTTGGGGTCATTCTCAACGATGTTAAGCTTTTCCAGATTCTTTTGTATTTCCCTGAACAAAGCCAGATCGTTGTGAATATCCTGCATAAAGGCTTCGGCACGTTCAAAGGTTTTTATCTCATAGATTTTATTGTTCCAGGGTGTTTTTTTATTCAGCAAATCCTGCTCATATTTTTCAAGCACTTCCAATATTCGGTCTTCATCTTCCCGGTAAATGCTCTCCATCACTTTGCGATCGAGGATGTATCTACCTCCAGAGTTTTCGATAAATTGCAATGCCAACTCATGGATTTTGATAAACCGGCCAATGGAAGCGGCAAAAGCCCCAAACGAACTCTCAAAGCGCTTAACCAGCAACCTGCGCATAAAATCATACAAGTTGCGTTGTTGTTGGAAGGTGCGGTTGCCGGCCTCATCCAGGCTCTCTTCGTCTTCGATATCCTTTTCGTAGGCAAATGGCTGATAAATAGCACCTTTGAACTGCCCTTCCTCCACAAAATAAGTGTTGATTATTTGGTCGTAAAAAGCACTCTGCTCAGGACTCAGGTAAAAGAACAATTCAATGGGGTCATGCACCTGACTTAGATTAGTCACTTCGCTGGAATACTGAAAATCTTTTTGCAGGTCGAGGCGGTTTCTGCGTATCACCACCGGAGCAATCACTTCCTTGATTTGCCCGGCCAGCCGTTTGGTTTCGTTGCGCACCAGGCGCATATCTATGGGCGGTCTTTTATCAAAAAGCAATTTATAGGTGCGCTCGGCCTTGTCGCGTTTGCGCTTATCACGTGCCGCATGGTTTTTGGAAATGTCAGACAACTGCTTAAACCGGTAATTATAGGCACGAAAAAGGTTGGTAAGGTCGTCTTCGAGGGTGATGCCCGACTTGCCCGGCACGATAAAGAGTTTGAGTAACGAAAAGATATCGGCCGGTGAATTGTTGAATGGCGTAGCCGAAAGCAATATAACCGTACGTCCCCGGCAAATGGTTTGCAATGCCTCGTAGGCAGCCGTATCCTGATTGCGGTAGGCATGAGCCTCATCCACTATCACCACCTCAATGTCTTTATCGTGAATGGTAGCAGCCAGCGTTTCCAGCTTACCACGGCTCTCCACCTCCCAATCGTACAGGCGAAACTGCTGAATATAGCCCCACCAGCCGGTGCCTGCATGCTTGTCGCCCATCAGGGCGGGCGGGCAGATAACCATACCGCGCCTGCCGATGTTTTTGGCCACCATGGCCGCAATCACCGACTTGCCGAGCCCTACCACATCGGCTATGATCACACCATTGTAAGCCGCTATGATGCTCAGCGCCTGGTTGACGGCATCGAGTTGGTAGCTGTACTTGATAAAACCGCGCTCCTCAAGAAGGCGCTCCACCTCAGGCTTGAGTTGCTTTTGCAACTGCAGGTCCAGGTAAGTTTTCAATATAAGGGTATAGGCCTCGAAAGGGCTGACAACAGCCGCCTGACTTTTATGACGAATGAAATCAACCAGCCGGCCTTTGTAGCTGTCGTTGGCGGTGAGGGGCACCGCCCGTTCCCAAAGCTCGTCAAAATAGCTTTCGGCATCGGCAAAACCATAATCGGTGATCTCTACATTAAACTCATCCTGGCCACTCAGGCCGGCCCGGGTGAGGTTGCTACTGCCGGTGATAAACTGCCCCGGGCTGTTTTGTATTTCGGCTTGTTGTTCGTTGAGTTTGAACAGGTAGAGCTTGGCGTGGTTGGGTTCAAGCGTCTTGCGTATTTCAAGGCGGCCGTTTTCGAGCAATTCCAGAAAAAAAGTGACCTGCTCATAAAAAGCTTCGTTATCCATCTCTTCGTTGTTAAGTGCTACACCCAGCGAAGTCAGAAAACGGTAAAACAAATCGTCCTGCGATAAACCGGCTTCCTGACGACCATGCTCCACCACCTGACCCATCAGATGATCCACCTGCAAACCGATGAGCAGCTTTAATTGCAGGGCTTCGTTTTTTCGCAGGTTTTCGTAGATCTCACGCCAGCCCGAGAAATAAAAAAAACCTACCAAAAACTTTAGCTCGGCACTGACCGAAAGCAGGGTATTAAGTCGCCCTTTGAGCGTTTTGTGCCTGGCATTGTTGGTGATAAAATTATGGGCCATGTTTTTTTAATATTCAGTGCCGGATAAAATAGCTTTTTCCTGCCGGACAGCCGGTTGCGCTTTTTCAAAAAGTAAAAATAAAAATCTCCGGTTATAAATTACGACCAGCCAACATCTATTATCCGCCCTCATCCGGTTAAATCGTTATATCTCCTGGTCAAATCCTCTACCAAACAAAGCAAGTCGTCAAACTCAGGACTTTCTCCGTAGATCATATTTTGCCGCATGGTTTTATAATCTTTTTGCCAGTCTTCGAGCAGATGCGCAGGTGGCAGCGGATTTAACCCCGGGGGAAACAATTGCCCGTAATCCACGCCTTTGATGTTGTTAAACCGCTCACGGTGGGCGATTATCTCTTCTATCAAGGGTCGTTCAAGTGCTTTGGCCAGGTATTCGCTGGCCCCGATGCGCCAGATATCATACAAATGCCTTGATAGGCGGGCCACCCTGATTTTATTTTTGGGGCGCTGAAATTCTTCATGCAGCAAAAACAATTTTTCCAGCAGGGTACGCTCCGGGTTTACACAAGGTATGGCAAAGGCCTTATCGGCAAAACTTTCCTCAGGAAACACTTCCCCCACCCAGGAGCGTACCGGCCGCCTGGTAAACGGCTCCATCATGGAGCGGCTGCCGATTTCCACTTTGATGCGCGGAAGCATGTACTCGGAATATTCCATCAGGTAGGGATAGCGGATAAAGATCGTTACCGGGTCCCGGTCGCTGTCACCACTTTCAGCTTCAAATTCAAGGTCATTGAGGCCTGCTGCGGCAAAGGCGCTGCGCAAATCATTTACAAACGATTCGGTAATATAAGTGTACGAGGCCTTGCGCAGCTTACGTACCTGCGTTTTGCTAATCAGCCCTGCAGGAAAGCCTAAAAATTCCCTGTTGAGCACCAGGTCGATATCTTCTGAAAAACGGTCGACTAGTCCCCAGGCTTTGCTTAACGAAGTGCCGCCCTTGAACAACAAATGCGCACCCACCTCCATGGAAAAAACAATACGCAAAACTTGAACCACCCACCAGTCTTTCTCAATGGTAAACGGGGGTAAGCCCATCTTGTGGGCTACAAACTGATAGGTTTCCTGCTTTTGTGATGGTAAAAGAGAATAAAATTCCGTTGTTATCATTCTTTTTCTCATTTCAATGCCCGGGCCATGATCTCGGCAATCCATTGCGGGGCCAGGGCTATGTCGTGTTTCAAATCTTGTATCTTTTCTTGTTTTAAAATGTCCTGAATTTTCTTTTCATCCTCAGGCAACAACTTGTCTTTGCCGATTTCTTTCAGGGCCTGAACCACCAGTTTGCTAATCCGGCCTCTCAGTGCCAGATTTTTCGGAGTAGTTTTTTTAAACAAGATGGTTGTTTGACCCACCTTGATCTTTCTCGCTTTGCCATCGGTATAATAAACCACCTTGAGCGGTATTTGTGTAGATAATCCCAGGGCATACAAAGCATAGGCGCCTGTAGGTAATAGCCTTGCTTTATCTCTTCTCGCTATCGCGCGCGCTACTTTCTCCACGTCAGGCAGCACCTCTTTATTAAGCAGTTTGCTGATCCGCGGCTTGGCATAAATGCCATGACTTATTCTCGTCAGTAAGCTCTTCTTAACCATCCGGTGCAAAGCCGTGTGTACCACTGTTTTGTTGCCAAATTGCCTGAAATCATCCGGCACAAACAGGGTGCCCTCTTTGGCCCTTTTTACTTTGGCTTCTATTTGTTGATAAACACTCATGCCGCAAAGATAGTATTTAGTGTGCACAGTTGTAAGTTTTAATAAATAAAAATGTAAGAAAAAGTACTCCCTTATTCTTTCAAAAAACAGAAGCAAATCTTACAAAGCCGGAGTTAGGATTAGTTTGCGGCCAGGGCTAAGGTATTTCCCCACCTCACTCTATCCGCCAGGGGGGTGCGGCCGGCACTTCCGGGTAACCGTTGTAAATACGGCCGTTAAGGGTGCGGCCGTTGGCTTTTTTGCTGCGCCTGATGCCGTCAGCGCCCCAGGTGCCCCACTGCTTAAAGAAAAAAGCCGCATTTTGCCGTTCGCACTGGTTTTTGATATGCTCCACCCAGGCGCTTTGCATGGGCCGGGCTTTGTGGCCGCTCTCCCCGCCCACGATTACCCAGTGGATGCCCGACAGGTCCAGCTCGCCCAGGTCTTCGAGCAGCGGCTCCATGGAGACAAAGCGGATGGCGGCCGGCAACTGCCGCAGGTAGTCCATGCGGGCTTTGGTTTGCCGGTTTTCTACGGTTACGCCAAGCCACACATTGCCGGGCAGGGTTTTGCCCTGCAGGTAGCGCGCCATGATCTCCGCCCTTTTGGTGAGTATCTGGTAGGTGTGCCGGGGTGTTTGGGCAATGGTTTCAAACACGCGGTCGAGAAAGGCAAAAGGCATTTTTTCGTGAAACAAATCGCTCATGGAATTGACAAAATAGCGGGTCGGCTTTTGGTTGTGCAGCGGCTGTGCCAGGCGCCCGGGCAGCAGGGTAAAGGCAAAGCCGTTTTCATAGCCCCTGACCCCCATGGCCTGCAGCCGCCTGGCCATCACCTCGGCATAGCAGTTTTTGCAGCCGGCCGACACTTTGTTGCAGCCCGCTGCCGGGTTCCAGGTCTGCTCGGTCCATTCTATTTTGGTGGTTTTCATAGCATCAGGTGTTGGTAATGATTTGACCTGCTGTTGAAAAAACCTGCCATATACCTTTGCGTTTACCTTATAGGGTGTTTTGCTTAATATAATCCGCTACAATGGCGATATATTTATCATCCGAAAATAAACTTCTCTTTCTTGTGCTCCACGCTACCAGTTTTTGCTTAATCGCCTGCGGATCGTAGTTGCAGGTCTCTGTAACAATGTAATCAACCGATGACAGCAGTTCCAGCGCAAAATCCGAATAGAAGCCTGATAAAAAACGGGTGGTGCGTTGTGCAATATCAGTCAGTTCCCGGTCTTTTTCAACAAATGCGCGCACCGGCTCATAGCCGTCAGCCAGCAGTGTCAGGGGCTCAAACGGTTTTTTGTTCATATCGCTGTAGCCCATCAGATAACTGCCGTTGAGCACATTCAGCAAGTACCTGACCCTGCCGGAATACGGGCCGTAGAAATTGGGCTCAAATTGCAGCTTCAGGTATTTCTTTGCCCCGAACTTTTGTAAAAAATAACAAACCTTTTCGCTGGAAAACTCCGAGACATATTCGCCATGGCGCACCAGGTCGTATAGTACATACAACAGCAGCGCACGGGCTTTGGTCAGTTTTACCCTTTCTTTTTTGAGCTTTTCGGCTATTTGTTTGGTAGGCTCGTAGATATACACCTCGGCCTCGGTATTTTGCAGTTTGCGGTACAATATGTTTTTTACCTTTTCCCACTCCAGTCCGCCATTGCCGGCACCCAAAGGGGGGATGGCAATGCTCCTGATTTGCCGCTGCCGGATGATGGCGAGTAAATGATCCAGCCCTTTTTCGATATAGGCATATTCCGAAGGCTTTCGCCAGTCGGTTTTAGTAGGAAAATTGATAATGATCTTGGGGCCGCTCATTATATTCTGATCGGCAAACACAAACAGCTTGCCGATGTCGATTTCGCCCTTTTTACAGGCCTCGGCATAGGCCCTGTAGTTGGCGGGAAAAGCTTTTTTAAACTGCAAGGCAATGCCTTTGCCCATAACCCCACGGGTATTGACGGTATTTACCAGCGCCTGAGCCTGGCTATCCAGTATATTGCCTTTTACATACTTTATCATGTCTCAAAAATAAGCTTTTCGTATTACCTTGATCATTTCCGGACCGACACCCATTTCGATAAGTCTGTTGCGCGCCCTGTTGTTATAACAACCGTAGCCAATGATGCAGCCGGCCGGTACATCGCCTTGTACCAAAAACTCGGCCTGTTTTTTCCTTTTGATATCCAGGTTTTCTTCACTGCCCCAATAAGCTGCTTTTACTGCACGCCAGTCAATAATTTGCGGCAGTTCATCGATTTTCTCTTTATCGTAAAACGTGGTAAGCATATCCGTGGCGTGTCCATCAGTAAAATAATACAAATTTTCCAATTCGCCAATTCTGGCCAGCGCACAAACCACATAGACAATATCTTCGGGCGGTACGGCTGCCGGTACGAAGTTACCACCTTGCTGAATCACATACAACATGGGCATTCTTACGCCAAAGTAAAAAGGCGTGAAATCGCCCAGGGTTATATGGGTAATCGCCCTGCCACCGCCATTGGTTACCGGCACCTTTTTGGCTGCCCGGGCGCGCACCATGCTGGTGTCGCCAATATGCCGGTAATGCGGATCGGCATGCGCTGACTGCCGGTGGGTAATGCCCCACGTCAGAATGTGCGGAATGTTGTCGATATGGGTAATCCTGTACAGATTAATATTTGCCGGGTTCATTGTGCTTATCGCTTTTTTCGTCAAATCCCCTCCCATCATATTCCTCCCGGCTAAAGGGCGGCTGCGGGTCCACTACCCGCACCTCGTCATAGCTGAGGCCGTAGAGCTTATACACCAGCAGGTCGATCTGCCGCTCCTCGGCCGCGGTGTCCTCCCTTTGCTCTTTTTTAGAAATGATTATATTTACCAAATTGTTAAATGCTGAATAGTTGTTAATTTCCGGCACAGGACATTTTTCAAAAAAAGTATGTTTCATTCGAACTCCTTCACTACCAAGACCACCTCCGCCATAAAATCTTTTGACTACAAAAAAGAAAAACTTTGAATTTAATACCCCTAACAAAAATTCTAAATTTTTACCAGTAATAATCCGGCCGGTATCATTGCAGAAGTAATTTGAATATTTATCCAGCAAAAATTCACTTTCTCTCACAATTTCTTGATAAATAATCTTTTCCTTCTCAAATTCTTCTACATAAGCACAGTTTCTTAAATTATAAGGTGTTACACCCTGGTCGGCCCTTTTTTCTATTTTATTCCAGTATTGGTCGAGATGCGCCTTAACAGCCGGATAATCGTTAATATCAATAGGGGGCACCACTTCACCTTTTTCGTTTTTATAACCGTTGTGGGTATTTATCAACCACAAATCGTCAAATTCGGCCCGGTAGCGCTTGATATCGCGGCCGCGCAGGATGGGCTTGATAATTTCGGCACTCTTGGGGTCAGCCGCGATAAGCGCCTGGCGCGTGCGGCCGTCTATGATAAAGGCCTCGTTGTAGCCGGTAAGTACTCCCCGGTAAATGTTGATATCCCAATCCTTCAGCGGCTTGCCCAGCCGTTCTATTTTGGCTTTGATGGCCTGCTCGGCCGGCTGCAGGATTATCCAGCTTTCTTCGTTCAGCTCCTCGAGCACGGTCAGTTGCCCGGGTGGCAAGGCTTCGAGCTGGTGGCGGTGCGCCAGGGTCAGGGCGCGCAGGGCATGGCGGGCCGGGCGCCCCTTTTGCACCAGCAGGATGTTGGTATCTACGGTGGCGGCCTCAAAGATGCCCGGCCCCAGGTCTATCAGCAGCAGCGGCTGCCGGCCGGCCAGGAAGCTGCGCAAGGACTTGCCGTAGTTGGCGCGCAGCCACTTGTTGGAGGTGATGTAGCACAGCAGGCCCTGCGGTTTGAGCAGTTGCAGGCCGCGTTCGTAAAACAGGGCGTAGATATCGCCCGTGCGGGCAAAGGTGGCATAGCCCTCGTCTTTGTAGAGATCGGCATACTTCATGGCCCCGTTGCCCGGCAGGGCTTTTTGTAGTTGGATGTAGGGCGGGTTGCCGAGCACCACGTCAAAGCTATCGAGACCGAACATCCACCAGGGGTGAAACCAACCGGCCGCATGATTGGCGTCAAAGGCCTGCCAGTCGGCAATGGCGCTGGCCATATCGGCCGGGAAACCGCTGCGCACGAGCAGCTCGCCAATGGCCTGTTGTATTTCGCGGTGGCGTTTTCTGCGTTTTTCCTTGGCGGCCGGGGTGCGCATCATAAAGAGCTCGTGGCGTATCTGCTGCAGCTCTTTCTCAAGGGCCTCGAGCTGCGGGTCTTTCATCACCAGTTGGACGCTGCGGCTGCCGGGCAAGTGTATCAGCGTGTTGGCCGCCACAAATTTGGTTTCCAGGTTGGGCAGCGCCAGAATGCCGAAGTTGTCGCGTCCGGGATGCGGGTTTTGCTCTACCAGCAGCGATATGAAGAAGCGCAGCTTGGCAATCTGGATGGCGATGGGCTGGATGTCCACGCCATAGATGCAGTTTTCGATCAGGAAGAGCTTGCGGGCATAGTCGGGCTCGTTCATGCCCTCCTCAAAGGCCTGCTCAATGGCCGTCAGACGCTGCTGGCGCTCTTCGTGATCGCCAATTTCGAAGGCCTCGCGCGTTTCGGCCAGGGCTATTTCCTTTTGTCGGGCTTTCCACAGGGCGTTGTCGGGGTCGAGGCGGCCTAGCACATGCACGATTTTTTGCAGGGCGCCCATGGGAAAGGCCCCCGAGCCACAGGCCGGGTCGAGCAGCTTAATACGGCTCAGCGCCTCTACCAGGCGGCCCCTGTCGTCCGGGTGGTCGAAAGGCTGGTCATCGTTTTCGGCAAAGAGCTGTCTGACCTTGTCGGGCGGCAGGCCGGTGGCGTGGGCGGTGTAGTGTGTCAGGGTTTCCTGCACCATAAAATCGACCACCGGCCGTGGGGTATAAAACGAGCCCGACTCCTTGCGGGCAGCCTCCTGGGTTTCGGGGTTGTAGTTGGCGAGCAGGTTTTCAAACACGGTGCCCAGCAGTTCGGGGTCAAGGGCCACTTCCTGGTCGTAGGCGGTGTTTTCGTCAATGGTAAAGTCGTATTGTTTCAACAAATCAATCAGGCCGGTCACTTCTACCTGCCCGTAGCCCGCCCCCAGATAGCCGCTGAGATCGGCCCGGCTGCGGCCGAAAAAGAGTTCATCGGGCACTTTCAGGCGGGTTTCGTTATCGCGCCTGTCCGAAAAACAGTCGATGCGTATCTCAATCCCTTCTTCGGGGCGCACGATGTCGAGGTTGTCAAACAAGCCCCCGTTCAGAAAAGGGATGCGGTCCATCAGTGCCAGAAAACGCTCCTTGTCTTTGATAAAACGCTCGTAGCGGTAAAAACCCTGCACACCATACTGGCGATTGACGAACTTGCGGCCTTTTTCGCGCGGGGTGTTGAGGGTGGCGAAAAACAGGTTTTGCAAAATGGCCTTGTAGTAGGTACTGCCGGTTTTATCGGTGTAATTGAGCAGGCGGTCTGTTTCGGCTTTGTCAAACAAGGCCTCGGGCACCAGGTTTTTTTGTTTCATAAACCACACGAAAATGACCCGTGTGATCAGCCGTATCATGGCATTGGTGTGGCGGGTTTCGCGGTCTTCGTCCGTGTCGTCCGGAAACTCCACCAATTGCAGCGAGTGGAAGTACCAGTGGCTCAGCTCCTTGTAAAATTGTTTGGAGAGCGGCTCTACGCTAAAGGCCTCCTGGATATGGTCGAGCGTGTCAAAGGCGCTGTCGCCCATGCGCTTGCGGAAGGTCTTGTTGGGCCGGGCCGGATCGACAAAATAGGTGTACCTGCGCCAGGGGGTGTATTTTTGGTCTTCGCCATAGCGCCTACGGATAAAGCTGAAGCGAAAGCGGCCGGCTGCATCGTAAAACACGAAGATGGCCCCGTCTTTAAAATCTTCTTTCAGCACCCTGCGTGCCAGCTCAAACTGTTTTTTCTTGGAGCTGCGGGCGGTGAGCTCACCCTCATAACAACATGAAAACACCAAAAGATCGTCAGCATTGTCAAATCCGGCCTCACCCAGTTTGGTCAGTCGTGAGAAATTTTCGTATCCGTTGACCGGGATCAGGTGGTCGAGGTCTTCTTGCACCAGCCGGAACGAGGGTATTTTGCGCCTTAAGAAATCCTGTAGGGCAGCATTGGAATAGCGGGCAACAAGAGTGTCGGGCATACCGGAATGATTGTAAGTGTTTCAAAGGTCTAAACTAATCAAAAAAATAGCTTTTGAAAAATTACTCTAAGCTCTGAGATGTAGCGGTGTAAAAAACCGTTGCTTTTTGACAAACGGCAACCAAATACTTCATCAAGAGCCTTAGTTTTGGCGTTTCAGGATTTTTTGTTTTATTTTTCAAATTAATTTTTTCCATTTATTTAATCAACCCATATTACTATGAAAAGATTATCGGCAAGTTTATTTTTTGTGGCGCTGGTTGTTCTGGCAAGCTGCAAAAAGGAAGAGCCGGCACCGGTAGGCGAAACGTTCACCTTTACCCCCGACACCCCCGATCTGCAGGCGGCTGTGCAAGAGGCGCTTATCAACATGAATGACAACGACATCATCCACTTCAGTGAAGGCACTTTTACCTTTTCCACCACCTTGTCGCTTGATAGCAAGAACAACGTCACCATTGAGGGCGAGGGGCGCGACAAGACCATCCTCGATTTCTCCGGCCAGGGCAATGGCGGTACCGGGGCCCAGGGCATGCAAATAACCAATGTAACCCAGCTCCTGCTAAAGGATTTTACCATTCAGGATGCCGATGGCGACAACATCAAGGTGAAGGATTCCGATGGAGTAAGCATGATCAACCTGGCAGTCGTTTATACCGGTCCGGCCGGGCCCGACAACGGAGCCTATGCGCTGTATCCGGTTACTTCAAAGAACGTGTATATCCACAACTGCTATGTACGCGGAGCTTCCGATGCCGGCATCTACGTGGGGCAGTCGCAGCAGGTGATAGTGAGCGGCAATGAGGTAACCGAGTGCGTGGCCGGTATCGAAATAGAAAATTGCGTCAGCTCGGATGTATTTGACAACAAAGTGTACAACAATACGGGCGGTATTCTGGTCTTCGACCTGCCGGGACTGCCGGTAATAGAAAACGGCATGCTCACCCGGGTATTTAACAATACCATTACCGACAACAACCACGATAATTTTGCCCCCGAAGGCAATATGGTAGGCATTGTGCCGCCCGGTTCCGGCCTGATGCTGCTGGCCAGCCGCGAAATAGAGGTATTCGGCAACACCTTTACCGATAACAACCTGATGCCGATGAGTATGTTTTCTTACACCATCATCTCTCTGGGTGGCGATCCGATTGATTTACCCGCCACCTACGATCCCAATCTGCAAAAAGTATATGTGCATGACAATACCTTTACACCTGTTAGCAAGCCCTTTAATCCCAACCAGACTGATTTCGGCCTGGCCTTGCAGCAGGCATACAGCATGCATCCCGATCTGGATCTTTTCAATGATATGCCAGATGTAATCTGGGGTGGCATTACCGACCCCAACAACACCGGTAGCCTTACACATGATATTTGCATCAAAAACAACGGTGATATGCGTTTTGTAAACCTAAAGGCGGCTACGGCCTTTCAGTTGCTGAATGACGATGTCACTCCGCACGATTGCACCCGTGAGCCGCTACCGGCTGTAACTGTAAATGCCCGACAATAGCCCGATGAAAAAGAGTGTTGTTTTGCAGGCGCTGCTGGCCGTATTGTGGCTGGCAGGCTGTAAGCAGGGAACAGAGCCGGGCAAGAACCCGCTGGCCGGGATGCCCTACGAAAAACTGTCGGATTACGGCTTCTTTACCGGCAACCTGGCCGACCTGCAGCCAGTCGCTGGTGTAATACCCTACGATCTGACCACGCCACTGTTTACCGACTACGCCCAGAAAGCCCGCTTTATCGTGGTGCCCGAAGGAGAAACCGTGCCCTATAATGACTACGACCAATTGGAGTTTCCGGTGGGCACGGTGCTGGTCAAGAACTTTTACTATGCCGATGATTTGCGCCAACCCGAAAAAGGGCGCACCATTATCGAAACGCGTCTGCTTGTGCATTTCGATAGTGGCTGGGATGCTTTTTTGTACTTGTGGAACAACGAGCAGACCGAAGCATACCTGTCGGTAGTGGGCAAAACACAGCAGATATCCTACATTGATGAAAGTGGTACTACACGTGAGGTAAACTATGTAGTGCCCAACAAAAACGACTGCAAAGGCTGCCATAACCTGCATAACCGTTTTACGCCCATTGGCCCCAAGGCACGGTACCTGAATCGTGACTATGCTTATCCCGAAGGAAGTAAAAATATCCTGACCAAGCTGGCCGAAGAGGGTGTGCTTACCGGCCTGCCCGACCTCAGCCAAGTGCCGGCCGGAGTAGTGTGGGATGACCCGAACACCGGCAACCTGGAAGAACGTGCCCGCACTTATCTGGATATCAACTGCGGCCACTGCCACCGGCCGATGGGGCCAGCCAACCACTCGGGGTTATTTCTTTACAAGCATGAAACCGACCCTTACCGCCTGGGCTTTTGCAAGCGTCCGGTAGCGGCTGGCGAGGGCTCCGGAGGGCTCGATTTCGACATAGTGCCTGGCGATGCGGTTGCTTCTATCGTGCTTTACCGGATGAAATCAACCAGGCCCGGAGTGATGATGCCCGAACTTGGCCGTACCGTACAGCATACCGAAGCAATTGCCCTGATAGAAGAATGGATTAACAGCCTGCCTCCGGAAAATTGTAATTGATAAGTTGAACATCCTTGTTACTCTGCCGAAAAGCAGAGGGTTTATTGCTGCTGAGCCAACTTTTTGTTAATAATTACGTGTTACCTTTTTAACATAGGCATAATTAACAGCCCGAAAGGTATTTTTTATTAACCAATATACTATGAAAATGAAACCCAGATTTTTTATTCTGCTATTAGCCTCTTTACATCTACTGAGTGCTTGCAACAAAGGCGAAGACCCCGCCCTGGATACACCAGCCGGAATGCCTTATGAAAAGCTATCGGACTACGGCTTTTTTGCCAGTAACATAGCTGATCTTCAGCCTGTTGAGGGAGTGTTTGGCTATGACATGACTACCCCATTATTTACCGATTACGCGCAAAAAGCCCGTTTCATTGTGGTGCCGGAAGGCAAAACCGTACCTTATAATGACTATGACCATTTTGACTTTCCCGTAGGTACAGTATTGATTAAAAATTTTTATTATAATCATGATATGCGCCAGCCCGAGCAGGGCCGTACTATTATCGAAACCCGGGTGTTAATCCGCTTTGATACCGGTTGGGAAGCTTTTTTATACCTATGGAATGATGAGCAGACGGATGCTTTCTTATCGCCAACCGGCAAAACGCAACTGGTTTCATATATCGATGAAGCCGGTAATACCAAGGAAATTAATTATGTGGTACCTAATCAGCAAGACTGTAAGGAGTGCCATAGCTTAAACAATGCCATAACTCCTATAGGTCCCAAAGCAAGGTACCTGAACCGTGATTATGCTTATCCTGAAGGAAACAAAAATATCCTGACCAAGCTGGCTGAAGAGGGCGTGCTTACCGGCCTACCCGACCTCAGCCAGGTGCCGGCCGGAGTAGTGTGGGATGATCCGACTACCGGCAGCCTGGAAGAACGTGCCCGCACCTATCTGGATATCAACTGTGGCCATTGCCACCGGCCTTCCGCTCCGGCAAGTAATACGCGTATGTATTTATACAAACATGAAACCAACCCGACTAATCTGGGCTTTTGTAAGCGCCCAATGGCCAGGATGAAAGACTTTGGTGGTCTGGAGTTTGATATCGTACCGGGAGATGCGGCAGCGTCTATCGTTATCTATAGGATGAAATCAAATGAACCAGGCATTTTAATGCCTGAGATAGGTCGCACCGTACAGCATACCGAAGCAATTGCCCTGATAGAAGAATGGATTAACAGCCTGCCTCCGGAAAATTGTAATTGATCAGGCCAGGCGAACCTGTTGGTTGCCAAGAGCCGGTTCTGTAGCTATAGAGCCGGCTTTTTGTTTTTCCTGCTCGGCCCACCAGGCTTCGTAAGCACTATAAAGTACACAGTCGGTAAGAATAATGCCATCGCGGTTGATTTTAATAAGCGTACGAGGCGTGAGTACGGCTCTCAGCGCTTCCGCCTGCTGGGCCGGTAAGCTGCTGAGCCGGATATATTCAATGCCGCGGTAAGTGACTTTTTTGAGTTTTTTCATCTTAAAAGTTCAAGGTTAAATTACCCTGTCATGTAACATGTAAAAAGTAACCCTTAGGGCATAAATGTATAGCATTATTGGTTAATTTCAAACCACATCAAGAATTCCTTTGACTGCCGTTAATCAAAATTATGCTCGCCCGCTGTTCGCCTTGTCTTTTTGCAACTAATTTTATCGTATGGAATTACTTCGTGAACAATCGGCCCTTTTTTCATTACCTGCTGATATACATTATC
>WFNR01000081.1 GCA_015488485.1 Cyclobacteriaceae bacterium
AACACCGCTTTGATTTTTTCCTCATCCACAAATCTGCGAATAAGCGCCTGCTGACCGAAAGTGATGATATTGGAAACAAAATAATAGAAGCTAAGAGCGGCCGGAAAACTATTAAGGATAAACATAAAGATCAGCGGCATCATATAGCCCACCGATTTCATGGGGCCTTCTACGGTACTCACCTTGTTGTTTGACCAGGTGTAGAGGATGGTAGAGGCCGTCATCAGCAGTACAAACAGGCTTACGTGGTCGCCATACATGGGTATCTTAAACGGCAGCGTCATGATGGAGTCGTAGGTGGACAGGTCATCGGCCCACAGGAAAGGTTGCTGGCGCAGCTCGATAGAGCTGGGAAAGAAATAAAACATGGCAAACAGGATGGGCATTTGCAACAACATAGGTATGCAGCCGCTCAGCGGGTTAACCCCCACCTGTTGGTAGAGCTTCATTTGCTCCTGCTGAAACTGCTGCATGTCATCGCCATATTTTTCTTTCAGTTCTTTCAGCTCGGGTTGCAGGACTTTCATCTTGGCCATTGAGATGTACGACTTGTACGACAGGGGCGAGAGGGCCAGTTTGATAATCAGTACCAGGATGATGATAATGATGCCGAAATTATGAATGTAATTTTTGAGCCAGTTGAAGATCGGGATAATCACCCATTTATTCACCAGGTTTACCGGAGGCCAGCCCAGGTAGATGTTTTTGTTGAAGTCGGGGGCTATGGTTTTGGCTATTTTGCGGAACAACGGATAGCTGTTGGGCCCGAAGTAAAAGGTATAGTTGCTCTTGCCCAGTTTAATATCATCGGCCGGCAGGGTGAGGGTAGCCGTTGTAAATTTGTCCACTTCAGGGAATTCCTCTTTCACCTCCTGCGTAGCGTAAAGTTTGTTAAATTTATTGTGGGCAATAAAACCTGTGGTAAAGAATTGCTGCTTGAAGGCCAACCATTTTACATTGCTGGCTTCGGCTGTTTCCAAATCCATTGAGCGCTCACCCAGTTCTTCAAAACCATCGCTCAGAGTGTAATAGTTGACAGAGGTTTTGATACGCGAAGTGACAGGGTCTTTTTCAAAGGATTTGAGGTTGTTGCGCCAGTCCAGAATCAGGTCGCTATTGAGCAGGTGGTTCATGCCCTCGGCATTTATCTTGTAATCCAATAGATAACCTGCAGGTGGCAGCTTGTAAACCTGGCTAAAGCGGCTGCCATTACCCAGATCGAGTGTAAAGGTTACGATTGTGGTGTCGCCATCCTGGCTGATGGTGTGCTGATAAGGCAACCTGTACAAATCAATTTTATTGCCGTTATTGTTGGCAATCAATGACATCCGGCTGCTGTTGGCATCAAGCAGAATCAGCGGCTCCTTGCGGTAGGTCAGGTAATCTTTCAGCAGTACCTCTTTCACCACCCCACCGAGGTTGCTGAAAGTGATTTTCATATTTTCATTCTCTACCGTAACCAATTCTTCCTTAGGAGAATCAGCTGCCAGTGAATCTATTGCAGGAGCAAGGGTGGTCAGGCTGTCCGGGGAGGCCAATGTAGTAGGGGTAACAGAGGTTGTGCTGTCAACTACAGTTTCTGTGGTGGCGGGTTGGTCATTTTGCGGTACCTGAGGCTGGTTGCCGAAATAGGAGAAATAAAGCAGCAACAGAATGCTGATCAATATGAGTCCGGTGGCTTGGTTTCTATCCATAAAAGTTTTGAAGCTTAGATAACAGGTAGTTTTTGTTTTTTATAGGCAAGGGCAGCCTTGATGAAGTTTACAAACAAAGGATGTGGGTTTTGCACGGTACTTTTCAACTCCGGATGAAACTGCGTGCCAACAAACCACGGGTGTTCTTGCAACTCCATGATCTCTACCAGTCCGGAGTCCGGATTGATGCCGGTGGCCCGCATGCCGGCTGCTTCGAGCTGTGCTTTATATTGGTTGTTAAACTCATATCGGTGCCGATGACGTTCCGATATATGCAGGTGTCCGTAGGCTTGGTGGGATTTCGAGCCTTTGCTTAGGTGACAAGCATAGGCGCCCAGGCGCATGGTACCGCCTTTGTCGGTGATGCTTTTCTGGTCTTCCATCAGGTCGATAACCGGGTGCTTGGCTTTGGGGTTGATTTCGGTGGAGGCCGCCCCTTTCAGACCCAGCACATGGCGGCTGAATTCGATTACCGCACATTGCATGCCCAGGCATATGCCGAAAAAAGGTATCTGGTTTTCGCGCACATACCTGATAGCAGAAATTTTACCTTCAATACCCCGCTCGCCAAAACCGGGGGCTACCAGTACACCATCGGCATCCTGCAAGGTGCGGGCGGCATTTTTGTCATCAATAGTCTCCGAGGAAATCCACCTGACGTTCACCTTGCATTCGTTGGCAGCACCAGCATGCACAAACGATTCGGCAATGGATTTATAGGCATCGGGCAGCTCTACATATTTACCGACTACAGCAATATTTACTTCTTCGGTGGGGTTTTTCAGGCGCCCCAGGAAGTCCTTCCAGGCTTCCAGGTCGGGTTTCGATTTGGGCAGCTTGAGGAGGGTAAGCACCCGTTCGGCCAGCTTCTCCTTGCTCATCAGGATGGGCACATCGTAGATGGTCGGGGCATCCAGCGCTTCGATCACGCTGTTTAGCTGCACATTGCAGAACAGCGCCAGTTTTTTGCGTAGTTCCAGCGGTAGCGGATAAGAGGAGCGGCATACCAGTATATCGGTTTGGATACCCTCTTCCTGCAGTTGCTTGACCGAATGCTGGGTGGGCTTGGTCTTCAGTTCACCGGCTGCCTCCAGGTAGGGGATAAGGGTAAGGTGGATAGAAACAAAATTATGCGGGCCCAGCTCCAGCTTGGCTTGCCGCACGGCTTCAATAAAGGGTAAGGATTCGATATCGCCCACACAACCCCCGATTTCGGTTATCACCACATCGTATTGGCCGGTTTCTCCCAGCTTAAAGAAGTTGCGTTTAATCTCATCAGTAATATGCGGAATCACCTGCACGGTCTTGCCCAGGTAGTCGCCTCTGCGCTCTTTGGTAATGACATTGTGGTAGATACGGCCGGTGGTAACGTTATTGTCCTGCGAGGTGGGCTTATTGAGAAAGCGCTCGTAGTGCCCCAGGTCCAGGTCGGTTTCGGCCCCGTCATCGGTCACATAGCATTCCCCGTGCTCGTAGGGGTTAAGCGTGCCGGGGTCGATATTGATATAGGGGTCGAACTTCTGAATGGTAACCGACAACCCCCTGGCTTGCAGCAGCATACCCAGCGAGGCGGAGATGATACCCTTGCCGAGGGAGGAGGTAACCCCTCCGGTTACGAATACATATTTGGCTGATTTAGGCTTACCCATAAACAACGATACCAGGTAAAAAGAAGCAATTCCGGTTACCTCTTAAATTTCTGTCTATGGGGTGCAAAGGTAGGGTTTTGTTTGGATTTTTGCTGCGGAATGTGAACTTTTACTATTTGGTAAAGTAAATGGCATAAAAAAATATATCGAGGGGTTACAATAGCTGTTTTAAACATATAAAACCTTTGAGATAAAAGAACCTAAACCACACCTCTATGCGCTTGAGAGACCGGATATTCTCGTTGGCTGTCTTTAGTTTTTTGATTTTTTCGCCTTTGTCGTCAATAGTGGAATTAGATGAAGAAGTTTTATCTACGAGTTACGAGTATGCCGAAAAGCCGGTAGAAGTTATTGATCCCAGACCCCAGGTTA
>WFNR01000082.1 GCA_015488485.1 Cyclobacteriaceae bacterium
CCTTGCCGCCCGATGTTTATAATGATCCGGCCGGTTATTATATAGCGTGGGAGCGCTGCTGCCGCAATTACAGCATTACCAACATCTATAGCGAAGACCCGCAGGATGATGGCGCTATTACGGCCGGGCAGACGTTTTATCTGGAGTTTCCACCGGTAATGGTTGATGGCAAGCCTTTTGTCAATTCATCGCCTCAGTTGTTTCCACCCCTCAATGATTATGCCTGCCCCAACCGCCCCTACTGGGTTGATTTTGCCGGAGTGGATGTAGATGGCGATTCGTTGGTTTATTCGTTGATTACCCCGCTCAATACCGTTACTGCGCAGGCCATACCGCCCGGAGGGCCGCATCCGGCACCCTATCCACCCATCACCTGGCGGCCGGGTTACGGGCGGAACAATATTATGAACGGGGCACCTGATCTGGCCATCTCTAACAAGGGCTTTCTTACCGTAACGCCCACCCGGCAGGGCTTGTATGTATTTGCCGTGAAATGCGAAGAATACCGTGACGGCATTAAGATTGGTGAGGTGATCCGTGATTTTCAGATGCTCGTGCTGGCCGCCTGCCCGGTGGCCGACCCACCCGTGGTGCGTGGCCGTAAGCTGGGCGAGGCCGACTTTACCTATGTGGATAACATGACAGTGAGTTTTGCTAACAGCGTGGCCGATAGCAGCCGCTGTATCGAAATAGAAGTATCTGACCTCGATGCCAGCAAGCCGGAAGATAATTTTGAAGAAAATATCTGGTTGAAGGCCATCCCGCTCGACTTCGATAGTGATGAGCAAACGTTGCAGGATATACTGCCGGACATCAGCAATGCCGTATTACGCAATGGCAGTACCTCCACCTTCCGGATTTGCTTCGATGCCTGTCCGCTGGTGCGTGGGCGGCCTTTTACCGTGGGTATAGTGGCTTTTGACGATGCCTGTGCCCTGCCGCTTACCGATACCTTGCGCATTCAGGTAAACATTGAGCCGCCTGCCAATACCCCGGCCTATTTTACCACAGGCGATGTGGCGGTGCAGATACGCGAAGGCAATGATTATACCCTGCCCATACAGGCGCTTGATACGGATGGCGACACCCTTGACATCACCGTGCTGACCGATGGCTTTGAGCCGGCCGCTTTCGGTATGACGTTTGACAACGAGCAACTCAGCCCGGGCAGCTATCAGGCTACTTTCAATTGGGCTACCGGTTGCGATGTGTATGATTTTACCCAGCGTACCCGATTCAACCTGAAAGTAGTGGTTAACGACCGCGACCAATGTGATGTAGGTGTGCCCGATACATTGAACCTGGACCTTGAAGTTATCTTACCACCTAATACCGACCCGGTAATTTCTAGTGATCTGCAACAAACCGATTTTCTGTGGCGCATCCTGAATCCGCTTGATTTTAATGTGTTCGGAACCGACAGCGATGGCGATGAACTGGAACTGCGGGTAGAGCCGGTGGACTTTGCCCTGGCAGATTATGAAATAGATTTTAAGGGTGCCAACGGTGTCAATCAGGTGCAGGCGCCTTTTGCCTGGTCACCCGATTGCAATAATGTGGATCTGTCGGAAAATGGTCGCAGGGATTTTCGCTTTTATTTTATTCTGAATGACCTGGACAAGTGCAAATTTCCCAACTATGATACCTTGCAGGTAGATGTTAAATTATTGCCACCTGAAAATACTGCTCCGCAGATCAGCCTGGTGAATAATTCTCCTGAGATAAATTTCAGCGATACGCTGATCAGTCTGCAGGTAGGCCAGCAACTGCAGATGGAGATAGTGGCCAATGATGCCGAGCTGAACAATGTGGTGCTGCAATTGTTGCCTGACAGCCGGTTGCCGCAGGGCACGAGTGTGGCCGATGCCATTGGCGCAGGCAAGGCTACTACCAGCTATAGCTGGCTGGCCGAATGCCGCCATCTGCTGGCGGACGACAATGACGGTTATTATACCCTAAAGCTGGCGGCTTATGACGATGCCTGTTTTGCCGCCCTGGGCGATACGCTGGCCCTGCGCCTGGAGGTGCAAGACCTGCAGCGCGATATGGATGGTTTTCTGCCGCCCAATGTATTTACCCCCAATGGCGATGGCGTGAATGATACCTACAGCCTGCCGGCCATGCCACCCGATAACTGTGCCGCCCGCTTCCTGAGCTTCCGGGTAATGAACCGCTGGGGCACGGAGGTTTTTTCTACTACCGACCGCGACTTTGTCTGGCAGGCAAAGGGCTTGCCGGCCGGGGTATATTTTTATGTGCTGGCCTTTAGCGACCGCGAGTACAACGGCCAGATATCCATACTGTATTAGCCCGGTTTATTCATGACAAATTCATATTAAAAGGCTCTGTAACTTTATTAACATCAGATTATCAACTATTTATAATAGGGCTAATCCCGAAAATGCCAAAATTTTCATACCTCATATTGATATATCAATTATCTTCCCGTGAAAATATAGGGCAATCGCCAAATACATGAACCCAACATTGTCAATACTATTGACAATTGACGGTGAATTTTGGCATTCTTCGGCCTGAAAGGCGGAAAATTCAGGTGAATTTTCCGGGTTAGAACTACCAGACTTTCAGTAAGTCGACCTGAGTGTTCTTTACATAGCCGGTGCGGTCTTTCCAGATTATCTTATACCAAACATCCTCACGCCCCTTGATTATCACCTTGTGGCCTTTGCCGGTAACATCCAGTACGTCTGCCCCGGCCGATGGGGCAGCCATGATAAAGGTGTTGTTTTTGACAATAACCCCGCGATTATAGGCCCGGCCGAAATTGACCAGCAAAAACAAGCCGGCAGTAAACAACAGCAAGATAATCACGGCACTTACACTCACCGACCGGTGTTTGACCTTTTGGTACACCACCACAGCAAGCAAAGTCAGGCAGATGGCCAGCATGGTTAATACCAGCCAATCGTAGTTTTTATAATAGAGGTTAAAAAAGAAAGTCAAATCGTTCTGCTCATAGCCTTCCAATTGATATTCATCGGCCAGTTTGGCCATTTTCTGCATGGCCAGGTCGTTGCGTGTGGCCAGGTAATATTCATTGAGGTAATACTCGGCCATGGTGATATCGCCCAGCCCTTCTTTAATGTAGGCCATTTTGAGCAGCATGGCAGGTGATATGCGGTTATAGTGCCGGTAGAGCGAATCGTACAGGGCAAAGGACTGGGTAAACTGCTGGGCAGCAAAGAGCGAATCGGCCTGCCTGAGCAGGGCATCCGTAGCCGGTTGGGCACTGCCTGTATAGGCGCCCACCAGGAGCAGGAGAAAAGCCTGGAGTTTTTTAAACATTAGGTTTGCAAATATATATGAAGCTGCTACCTTTGCACTCGCAAATAAGAAATAGCTGCTGAAAAAAAGCAAATATTCTTTTTGTAAAGGCTGACGGGCTAGCTCAGTTGGTAGAGCAACGCCCTTTTAAGGCGTGGGTCCTGGGTTCGAGCCCCAGGCCCGTCACAAAGGGAAAAGGACTGCTAAGAGATTAGTAGTCTTTTTTTAATTTATAAGGTTTAATTGTTCTGGGGCGAGAAGCCTGTACCGATTGGCGCGAAGCGGCACATCGGTAAGCCCCAGGCCCGTCACAAAGGGAAAAGGACTGCTAAGAGATTAGTAGTCTTTTTTTAATTTATAAGGTTTAATTGTTCTGGGGCGAGAAGCCTGTACCGATTGGCGCGAAGCGGCACATCGGTAAGCCCC
>WFNR01000083.1 GCA_015488485.1 Cyclobacteriaceae bacterium
CCGGCCAACGCCAGGTCTTTAAACACTTGCCCCATCTCCATCTCATTGCCGCCCATAAAGGCAACTAAGTGAATAAGTACGGCAAACAGCACCAACAATACCCCCAGCAATGTCATGGCCAGCCGGGCTTTTTTGTTGATAAATACCGCCACCGGTGCCAACACCAATCCCAGGCCGGCTATATATACCAGCACTATCTTGAGGGGTATCCAGTCCGGCATATAGGCGGTTAGCTGGCTGCCGTTGGCAAAGTGCATAAGACCGAAAATGATAAACGGGATCAGATAAAGGTACTTTCCTACATTTTTCATGGCTTTTATTTTTTAAGTTGTTATAACATCAAATATAACATTTTTCTTTAATAAGCAAGAACAGCCCAACTTTTGGCTTTAACATTGCCTTATGAAATGGAGCAATAGCCGCCAGTTATACGACTACCTGCATAGCCGGCTTTTACCGACTTATAAGCACGAAGCCGCCACTTTGGCACAATGGCTGGCGGAAGCCCTTACCGGCTTGCCGCTTACCGGTTTGCTTACCGGTAAACCCTTGCCACGGCAGGAAGGATTGGCTGCACGTGTCGAGGACTACCTGCAGCGCTTGTTGGCCGGAGAGCCCATCCAGTATATATTGGGTCGGGCGCCATTTTATGGCTATACATTTGCCGTAAACAAGCATGTGCTGATACCGCGACCAGAAACAGAAGAGTTGGTGGAGTGGATTTTGGAAAATTCCTGTAAAAAAGGACAATTAAAAATATTAGACATTGGCACCGGTAGCGGCTGCATAGCTATTACCTTGGCACTGGTGTGCCCGCAAGCAGCGGTCACTGCTATTGATATCAGCTCGCAAGCACTGGACGTAGCACGCCAGAATGCTCGCCAACATCGGGCTGAAATCACTTTTTTGGAGGCCGATATATTCAGTTGGACGACAGAAGACAACTATGATATTATCGTCAGTAACCCGCCCTATGTAATGGAAGCGGAAAAAGCCCAAATGGCTGCCAATGTGCTGGAGCACGAGCCCCACCGGGCGCTGTTTGTGCCGGATGATGACCCCCTCCGCTTTTATCGTCAGATAACCAGCTTTGCCTATTGCCATCAGCAGCTGGGTGGGGAGCTGTATTTTGAGGTAAACGAAAGACAGGCGGCAGCCGTGGAGCTTTTGCTAAAAGAGGGCGGCTATAAGCAGGTTGCCATCAGGCAAGACCTGGCAGGCAAAGATCGTTTTGTAGCAGGTATTCGCAGCTAAACGGGGTTACCTGTCCGCAGGCGTTTACATCAAGTCAAAAAAAACCTGTAATTTGGTGGCCGTATGAAAAGACGCGAAGCTGTAAAGAAGTTGGCTATTGGAGTACCGGCCGGCCTGGCCTTTCCGGGCTTGCTGGCCGCCTGTGAAAAAACCCAGGTTACGCCCACCCCGGTTTACGATGGCAATGTCATCGTAATTGGTGCAGGCGCTGCCGGCCTCTATACCGCCCAGCAGTTTCTGCGCCAGAATATCGAAGTGAAAGTGCTGGAAGCCACCGACCGCTATGGTGGGCGCGTAAGGTTACAAAAGGAGTTTTTCGACTTTCCTATGGAAATGGGGGCCGACCGCATTATCGGGGATACCAACCTGTGGTATGATATGGTGCAGAACTCCGGAATCAATGTCGTAGAATTTCCCGAAACGCAGCGCCTGGAGCTTGACAATCTGATCAAAGACCCGGCCGACCTGAGCAACGATATCGATTATCTGTCGGCCATGGCCTTTATTAGTGATATTGTCAACTACAACGGCCCTGACCTGACCATCGAAAATGCCGTATTCAGCGCCAACCTGCCAAGCCGGGTTCATCACCTTGTCGAAGGCATGACGGCCACCGGCCGCGGCACCTCGTTCAACAACATCAGTATCAAAGGCGTCTCCGATGGCCTGCAGGCCTGGCAGGATGGCAGTGGCCGCTACCTGGCCGAAAACCAGGCGCTGGTCAATATTATGGGCGGGGCATTCAGCGATGTAATACCATATGTGCAACTGAACACCCCGGTTACCCAGGTAAACTACACCGACCTGAACAAGATCGTGCTGACCGATGCCAACGGAGAAACACATGAGTGCACCATTCTGATTGTAACAGTACCTATTCCCATTATCAAGAATGGCGACATTGTCTTCACCCCGGAGTTGCCTATCACCAATACGGCTGCGCTCGACCGCATTGGCATGGATGCGGGCTATAAGGTGATGCTCGGTTTTTATGTAAACTTCTGGGGCAAGGATATCGGCACTATCTATACCAATGGCACGGCCCGCGAATACTATGCTCCGGGCATCGGCCGCGACAAGGAAAACCGCATTCTGGCAGCCCTGATCATGGGCGACAAGGCGGAGGCCCTGGCCGGTAAGACTGAGGATGAAATCGTACAACTATTATTGAGCGAACTGGATGCCCTCTATGATGGGGAGGCCTCGCAGCAGTTTGATGAGAGCTCTACTTATGTGATGGACTGGGGCGCCAACCCGTATTTTAAGGGTGTGAAATCATACCCGATGGTAAGTGGCACCGGGGCCGCCAAGCAATATGCCACCCCGGTTGACAACCGCATCTTTTTTGCCGGAGAAGCCACCGCCCTCAATGGCAATTATGGCACCGTACAGGGCGCCATCGAGTCGGCCGAACGAGTGGTAAAAGAGGTGCTGGAAGTAATTCTGTGAAGTGTTTTATGGCTAACAATAAATATAGCTTTTGTTGGCTGGCAACATAAGTTATCCATCTTGTATAGCATCACTCCTCAAAAAGACCATCTGCCGACAAGTACCATAGCTGCCTGATCTGCCTGAGCTGGCTGAGGCTCTCGAAGCCAGGTTCTCGAAGGCAGGTTCTCGAAGGCAGGTTCTCGAAGGCATATGGCTGAGGTGCCCGAAGCCAGGTTCTCGAAGGCAGGTTCTCGAAGGCATATGGCTGAGGTGCCCGAAGCCAGGTTCTCGAAGGCAGGTTCTCGAAGGCAGGTTCTCGAAGGCATATGGCTGAGGTGCCCGAAGCCAGGTTCTCGAAGGCATCTGGCTGTGCTGGCTGAGGTACTCGAAGTCAGGCACTCAAAGCCAGGTTCCCGAAGCCAACTTATAAAGAAAAGCCCGAAATCCCCGGACTTGTTCCGCCCGCCTGACTCCATTCAGGCAGGGGGTCTGTAGCAGGAAGCACAGGAACAAGTCCGGGGGCCAATGTTGAAGCTTCAAGCCTGCCCGACAGCAGGCGGGCTTCGAACTTCCAGGTAAACACTCATTTCCGCTTTTCCGCATTTGCGCTTCCCTCCTTAGTGCCTTTTGTCGTTAGGAATGTTAATAGCAGATCAACGATTGCAGATTTGAGAATTTTACCGGCTTCCGTCATCAGTCCTCAGACCTCTTATCTCCGTCATCC
>WFNR01000084.1 GCA_015488485.1 Cyclobacteriaceae bacterium
ACTCCGTTGTTCCATTTTATGGTACCGCAGGAGTTGTAGGTCATCGGGCCGCGGCAGCCTACTTTGTAAAGGCAATAACCTTTTTTGGCATTGGCATCGTCAAAGTCTTCCACAAACAGCCCGGCATCGAAGTAGGGCCTGCGGTAGCAGCTATCGTGCACGCGCTTGGCATAAAAGGCCTTGGGTCGTCCCTGGCTGTCGAGCTCGGGCAGGCGGCCAAAGGCGACCACATGTACTACCACCCCGGCCATTACCTCACCGATAGGCGGGCAGCCCGGCACGCGGATTATCGGCTTGTCGGTGATGATCTTGTGGATAGGTGTGGCGTTGGTAGGGTTGGGTTTGGCGGCCTGTACGCAGCCGTTGGAGGCGCAACTGCCCCAGGCAATAATGGCTTTGGCACCGGCAGCCGATTCGCGCAACTGGTCGATGGCGCTGCGCCCGGCTATGCAGCAAAGATTGCCGTTGGCACCCATGGGTACCGAGCCTTCCACGCAAAGAATATACTCGCCCTTGTATTTTTCCATGGTGGCTTTTTTAGCCGCTTCGGCCTGGTGCCCGGAGGCCGCCATCAGGGTAAGGGTGTAATCGAGCGATACCTTATCGAGCAGGATATCAGCCACAATAGGGTGATCGGTACGGATAAACGACTCACTGCAACAGGTACACTCCTGGAAATGCTCCCAGATGATCGGTAGCCTGGGGGTCGCCTTCAAGGCTTTTTCAATCTGGCCGATGGCCGAGGTCTCATAGCCCAGATATGCCGCCATAAAAGCAGCGAATTTCATAAAGTCTCTACGGGAGAAGCCACTCTTGATGATACTCTCGTAGTAAGTTTCACGTTCGGGAAAGGTACTCATGGGTAAACCGGTTTTGTTTAGGTGAAAATGCTTGCCTGCCAACACCCATGGTATAGCGGTCCCGAATATTTGCGAAATATTAATCTATATCATTGTTTTTAGTTATGATTTATGTCAGTGTTTGGCAATTTTATTCTTCATAGTTTAAGCCCGTCATTTATTTGGCGTAAGAAAAGAAATGCACGAGTTGTCGATAGCCCTGGGAATAGTAAAAATTGCCGAGCAGGAGGCCCGGAAAGCCGGAGTACGGCAGGTAAAGAAGATAACCTTGGATATCGGCCACCTGGCGGGGGTGGAGTTTGAGGCACTGGACTTTGCCTGGCCGCTGGCCGTGAAAGATACGGTGCTGGAAGGCGCAGAGAGGGTGATAAACAAAATAGCTGGCCAGGCGCGCTGCCTGGAGTGCGACAAGCATTACGCTTTGCACCACTTGTATGATGGCTGCCCGTATTGTGGCAGTTATTTTAAGGATATTATGAAGGGCAAGGAACTCCTGGTAAGGTCGCTGGAGTTGTTGATGTCCGGGCAGGATCAACCGGTAGCGGATGCCCCTGCCGATAATGAATTAGTAACCAAAAACTAACCTGAATATGTGTAGTACCTGTGGATGCGGACATGACGAGCAGGGGGCGGTGGTGTTGAAACCCGGTGAATTTGCCACGGCTTCTGTCAGACCTGCAGTAGGCGACCATCATCACCATCATGACAATGGTCATCATCACGAGCACAACACCCATATTCTGGAGGTAGAGCGTCAGATACTGGATCAAAACCAACTGCTGGCTGAGCGCAACCGCGGCTTTTTCGAGGCCAGGGGCATTACGGCCATCAATCTGGTGAGCTCGCCCGGCTCCGGCAAAACCACCCTGCTCGAAACTACCCTGCGTGAGTTGCACGGACAGGTGCCGTTTTTTGTGATCGAAGGCGACCAGCAAACAGCTCACGATGCCCAAAGGATAGAAGCGCTGCAGGTGCCGGTACGGCAGATCAATACCGGCAAGGGCTGCCACCTGGACAGCGATATGGTGCGCAGGGCCTATAGCGATATGGATTTGCAGGCAGGTGGAATCCTGTTTATTGAGAATGTCGGCAACCTGGTGTGCCCGGCCTTGTTCGATCTGGGTGAGCGCTACAGGGTAGTCATCATCAGCACCACCGAGGGCGATGACAAGCCGATCAAATACCCCGATATGTTTGCCCATGCCCAGGTATGCCTGATCAACAAAATCGATTTGCTGCCCTATGTAAATTTTGACGTGCAAAAGGCGCGCGACTATGCCCGGCAGATTAATCCGGAGATGATCTTTTTTGAGGTATCGGCTACCACCGGTAGCGGCATGCAACAGTGGTACGGCTGGTTGCTGCAAAACCAGATAAAAGTGTAAGACAATGTGTTTGGCTATTCCCGGTAAAATAGAAGAAATCACCGGCCAGTTGGATGAGACTTTCCGCCTGGCACGGGTAGATTTTGGTGGTATCAAAAAGGAAGTCAACCTGGCCATGCTGCCCGAGGCGCAGGTGGGCGACTATGTGATGGTGCATGTGGGGGTGGCCATCAGCATAGTAGATGAAGAAGAGGCAGCTAAAACCCTGCACCTGCTCAGACAGATGGGCGAGCTGGACGAACTCGATCCATGATACCGGACAAAGGGTAGCTACCTCGTAATACTATTATCAAATTCAGCCTGTTTGTTGCAGGCTCTTTTTGTTGCCGTTTATCCGGGGCAAAATCTTATACATTATAACCAAAATTTTGCATCTGGCTTACGACTTTGTAGGCTAAAATTGAAGATATCAGGTTTTGGCAATTGATAATATAAAAAACTTGATATAAGTCAGTTAAGTAACTGACCAATATCATTTCTTTAGAATGTTGCAACATAGAAATTTGAACAACAATGTTAAAACAATAAAAATGCATGTTAAACCCTAAAAGTTGAAAATTATGAAATATATAAAACTGTTAAAGCTATTTGTTGTTGGGCTGGCGCTGTTGCTGACGGAAGCTGCCTTTGCCCAGTCGAAAGGCCCCTGGGTGGCACCCGAGTCGGCCAACACCATCAAAAACCCCTTTGCCGGAAATGCTGATGCGACTAAAAAAGGCAAGAAACTCTACAATCAGTTGTGCAATATTTGTCATGGTGACCAGGGCAAGGGCGATGGTATGGCCGGAGCGGCATTAACCCCCAAGCCTGCCGACCTAACTTCGGACAAAGTGCAATCCCAGTCGGATGGTGCTATCTATTGGAAGATAACCAACGGGCGTCCGCCCATGGCATCTTATAAAGATGTGCTCAAGGAGGAGGAGCGCTGGCAGTTGGTTAACTATATAAGAACCTTAAAGAAATAACCAAACCTGATACAATTATGAAAAAGTTACAACTATTACTGATGGCGATGGTTTTGCCGGCAGCTTTGGCAGTGGCGCAGGATGATCCTGCCCCCGAGCCCTATAAGCCGAGCAAAACCCAGTTTATGATACGCGGGTACGGCCATGCCGGGCTTGAGTTTATAAAAAACGAAGACGGCACGGAAAGTACCTTTGTGGGTAGCACGTTTGCACCTATATTTCTTTTCAAGCATAATGACCGCTTGATTTTTGAGGCTGAGCTGGAATTTTCTTTTGAAGAAAACCAACTGCAAGTAGGCTTTGAGTATGCCAATCTTTCTTACATACTCAACGACTACATGACGCTGCGTATGGGTAAGTTCCTGCTGCCTTTTGGCACTTTTGGTGAACGGTTGCATCCGTCCTGGATTAACAAGTTTTCCAACATGCCGCTTGGTTTTGGCCATGATGGCATTGCCCCGTCATCCGGTACTGGGGTAGAGTTACGTGGTGCCATTCCGGTTGGTAATGCCAAGCTGTTGTACTATGCCTATGCTACCAATGGTCCGCGCCTGAATACCGGGGTGGATGCTCCGGACGAGGCCGGTCAGATACATTACGATAATTTTTTTGATAACAATAATAACAAAGCTCTGGGTGGCCGGCTGGCCTTGCTGCCTTTTGCCAACTCATCGCTGGAGTTGGGCGCCTCAGCCTACGGGGGCAAGGTAGGCGACCGGGGTGATTCGTTATATGCCGATGTGGGGGCCTTCTTGTATGCTTTCGATCTTTCGTATGTACGCCAGGTGGGTTTTTTGGGGGGTACGGTAGATATAAAAGCACAGTACAACAATACCAGCGTGGACAAGGCTACCTACTTTGAGCCTGAAACCGACACCACCTTTACTCCCTATAGCTTCGACAACCAAAGCTATTCGTACTTTGCCCAGGTGGCTTACCGGCCCACTAAGGCTGGCAGCAATGCACTCAAAAATTTTGAGTTGGTAGGGCGCTATTCGTTCTTGCAAACACCCGAAGGGGCCGAGTGGGAGACCAAGGCCAGCCAATGGGCGGTAGGTATCAACTACTGGCTTAGCTGGCGGGTGGTATTCAAGCTCAATTATCAGCGTACCATTGCCGAGGGCGGTCATGATGTTCCCGCAGGGGTAACCACTACTACCGATGGGGTCTTCATACACTGGGCCATAGGTTTCTAATTCTAAACACTAAAAGTCATGAAAAGGATAAAAACAATACTCATATTCGTGCTGCCGCTGGCAGTAGGCTTGTTCCTGGCCGGCAGTTGTGCTTCAGCCAGGGTATCGATGAAAACAGGCGCCCAGCTTTGGGGCGAAAACTGTATGCGTTGCCACAATACCCCGAGCCCGGCTGCCTACAACAATGTGGACTGGGCCACTATTGGCCTGCACATGCGTGTACGTGCCAACCTGACGGCCGAAGAAACCCGCAAGGTGGTGGAATTTCTGCAGTCGGCCAACTAAGCATGGTTGAGTTCAAGCTATACCTGACCTGGCCAATTGGTAGAAATATGTGAACAAAAATTTTTAGCGCTATGAAAACGATGCAAGTATTTTTTCTGGCAGGCACTGTTTTGCTGGGGGCCTGCACCAATCGCATGAATGAGGTGATGTCGGCTGATGATATAGCAGCTCTGCAGGCTATGGAGCAGGCCTACTATGCTGCCGGAGCCTACAACGACTCGTTGGCTACTTATGTGGACACCACCGGCATTACCGATGATGAGATGTGCTTTTATTTCGATGGCATGTATCACTACCATGATTCATTGTTTGCCGTTCATCATGATATGTACAGCCATAGCTATAGCGGTGATGACCACGGTAAGGGTAGCTGGCAAATGGGTAGCGGTTGGGCCGGTGGCGGCCACGGCCAAATGGGGCATATGAATGGAGCCGTCTTCAACAGCAGCTACTGCACCGATGCCAATCTCGACCTGATGGACTCGCTAATAGCAGCACACGAGGGTTATCACCCCGGCAACTAAACTGTTTATTCATAGTTTAAGTAGCAGAAGCGTACACCTGTTATAGGTGTGCGCTTTTGTTTTACATAACATTTTACAAGTCTTTCATGAAATTTCATAAAACAGCAATTAAAAAGATATCGTTATATTTGTAGTAAATAAAAATGCGCAAGCTTTTAGCCATATCGCAAATCATACTGCTGCTGGTAGCTACCGTAGGCATCACGGTGCACAAGCACTATTGTGAATCGTCCTTGATAGCTACTACCGTGCTGCCGCATGCCGATCATGACCCTTGTGATGCGGATATGCCTATGGACGAGGGCGCTTGCCGCGATATACATGATCACTATGCGGTTGACAGTCCCCTTTCCCTTACGAATATCAACTTCTCTGTAGAGCCCGCGATTGATTGGCTCGCACCGGCCTGGCTTACCTGGGTACCGGTATATGAACTAGACATCAACCCCGAAAAACATCTTGCGGATCTCCCCCCGCCCCCTTCTGAACCCGGCATCTATATCAGGGTTCAGGCTTTCCTTCTTTAGTTTAAAGCTGATCTTACCAGGTCGTAAAAGACCGGCCCGGACGGAAGGCTATTGCCTTCGGTTGGGGTAGCAACTCAATCTTGTAAACGGCAATTATTTAAACTTTAAACTATAGAAAAATGAAAAGCATATTATTAACCCTCGGAACCATTGTAGCCTTGATAGCAGGCACTACTTTGTTTTCTTCTTGCGGTGGCGGCAGTCAACAACAAAACGCTACCGAACAACACGACCACGATGCCATGGACATGGATCACCAGCAAGGTGAGATGGCGGCAGCTTATGCCTGCCCTATGCACCCCGAAGAAACCGGTAAGAAAGGCGACAAGTGCAGCAAATGCGGCATGGCGCTGGAACCGGTAAAACAGTCGGGCAAGAAAATGGACATGGCAGCGATGGCCAGTTGCCCCATGCACCCGGAAGTAACGGGCAAAGAGGGCGACAAATGCCCCAAGTGTGGCATGGCCCTGGTAATGGCTGAATCTGGTCAGGAAAAACAGTAATCCACCCAGGCAGGGTAGTATGACCGCTATCCTGCCGGCCATCCCTTTTCTCATGCAACTATATTGTTTGAATTAAAACAATAACTAAGCTTTTGATATTATGTTAAATAAACTAATCAGATTTTTCCTGGTCAACAAGCTGGTTACCGTGTTGATCCTGCTGGTATTCGTGTTCTGGGGTATTATTTCGGCCCCGTTCAACTGGCAGATCGACTGGTTGCCACGCGACCCCGTACCGGTTGATGCCATCCCTGACTATGGGGAAAACCAGCAGATCGTATTCACCGAGTGGATGGGTCGTTCGCCCCAGGATATCGAAGACCAGATTACCTATCCGCTTACCACAGCTTTGCTGGGCATACCGGGGGTAAAGACCATTCGTTCAAATTCCATTTTCGGTCTGTCAAGTATTTATATCATCTTCGAGGATGACGTGGAGTTTTACTGGAGCCGTACCCGTATTCTGGAAAAACTGAATTCATTGCCGGCCGGTACCCTGCCGGCTGAGGTACAACCGGCTCTGGGACCTGATGCCACTGCGCTCGGGCAAATATTCTGGTACACGCTGGAAGGGCGCAACCCCGAGACAGGCGAGCCCACCGGAGGCTGGGACCCGCAGGAGCTACGCACCATTCAGGACTACTACGTGGGTTATGCCCTTACCTCGGCTTCCGGAGTATCGGAGGTGGCGGCCATCGGGGGCTTTGTGAAGGAGTACCAGGTGGATATCGACCCGGTGGCCATGCTCGAGAATGGTGTAAATGTGCAGCAGATCATGAATGCCGTGCGTAAGAGCAACCTCGATATTGGTGCCCGCACCATCGAGTTCAACCGGGCCGAATACCTGGTGCGTGGTCTGGGCTATATCAAGAGCCTGGAAGACCTGGAGCGGGCCGTAGTGGCGGTGCGCAACAATACGCCTATACGTATCAAAGATGTGGCCAAGGTAAACTTCGGGCCGGCTACCCGCAGGGGCGGCCTCGACAAGGGCGGAGCCGAAGCCACCGGAGCCGTGGTAGTGGCACGCTATGGTGCCAATCCGCTGGAGGTAATACAGAATGTTAAGGAAAAGATTAAAGAAATCTCACCCGGTTTGCCCTCCAAGGTACTGCCTGATGGCACCGTTTCGAAGGTTACCATCGTGCCTTTCTACGATCGCACCGGGCTGATTAAAGAAACCCTCGGCACCCTTGAATTTGCCCTTGAGCACGAAATACTCATCAGTATCCTGGTGGTATTGGTGTTGGTGATGAACATCCGGGCTTCTATCATTATTTCCAGCCTGCTGCCGGTGGGCGTGCTGATTACCTTTATTGTTATGCGCCAGTTTGGCGTGGATGCCAACATCGTAGCCCTCTCGGGTATTGCCATTGCTATAGGTGTGATGGTGGACGTAGGCATTGTATTTACCGAAAACATTGTGCGCCACCTCGAAATGCCCGAAAACCATGGTGCCAAAGGCAAACGCTTGCTGGAGATCGTGTACGAAGCCTCAGTAGAGGTGGGCTCGGCTATTATGACTGCCCTGGCTACTACAATCGTCAGCTTCCTGCCGGTATTTGCCATGCAGGCAGCCGAAGGCAAGCTGTTCAGGCCGCTGGCCTTTACCAAGACCTTTGCCCTGCTGGCCTCTTTGGTGCTGGGGCTGATCGTGATTCCGGCTTTTGCCCATTGGGTGTTCTCCATCAATTTCGACAAAAAGCGCTTTAAGCGTATCTGGAATATCAGCCTGATGGTGCTGGGTATCGGGCTGCTTATCTATTTCGGCAGTCTGATAGCCCTGGTGCTGGTAGCCATCGGTATCAATAACCTGGCGGAGGATTACTGGCCGGAGAACAAACGCCACTATACCAACTGGATCAATACCGCTATTCTGTTGATTACGGTGATTTATTTCCTTACCAAAGGCTGGATGCCCCTGGGTGCACAAAACAGCCTGCTGGTCAACTTCTTGTTTGTGGCCGGTATGGTAGCCATAGTATTGGGTGTACTGATGACCATCGTGCATTTTTACCAGCCTATACTGCAGTGGGCGCTGGCCAATAAATGGAAGTTTCTGGCCATTCCCATTACGGTGGTATTGTTTGGTGTAATGACCTGGCAGGGTTTCAACAAAATGTTCGGCTTTGTGGCCGATGGCGCCCAGGTGGTAGGGCTCAACCTACGTCAGACATCGGGTTGGCAGGCGATGGCCAAGGCTTTTCCCGGTACGGGCAAAGAGTTTATGCCCAGTCTGGATGAGGGCTCTTTCCTGCTGATGCCTACTACCATGTCGCATTCAGGTATCGAAGAGAATATCGATGTAATCCGTAAGGTGGACAGCCATGTGGCCAATATTCCCGAGGTGAGCTCGGTAGTAGGTAAGTGGGGCAGGGTGAACTCCGCCCTTGACCCGGCTCCGATCTCCATGTTTGAGAACACCATTCTTTACAAACCGGAATACATGGTAGATGAGGATGGCCGCAGGCTGCGTTTCAAGGTAGATGATGAGGGCAATTATGTACTGCAAGACGGCTCTACTTACAACGTAGAGCGTGACGGCTACCGGTCGATAAAACGGGAGGAACTGGTGCCCGATAAAAATGGCGAATATTTCCGCCAGTGGCGGCCGGAGATTACCTCGCCCGATGATATCTGGAACGAAATAGTCAAGGCCACCAATATTCCCGGTATGACCTCGGCCCCGCGCCTGCAACCAATCCAGACCCGCCTAATCATGCTTTCTACCGGTATGCGGGCGCCAATCGGTATCAAGGTGTTTGGCCCCGACCTGCAAACCATCGAAAAGGTAGGCCTGGACTTGGAGAAGATATTGCAGCAAGTGCCCAGTATCAAAGCCTCCTCGGTATTTGCCGACCGAATTGTGGGCAAGCCCTACCTGGAGTTCAAGATCGACCGCGATGCCATCGCGCGTTATGGGCTTACCATTGAGGACTTCCAGATGGCCATTGGCGTAGCCATTGGTGGCAACAAGCTTACCACTACGGTAGAAGGGCGTGAGCGCTTTCCGGTGCGGGTGCGTTATGCGCGGGAATTTCGCGACAACCCCGATGACATCAAAAAAGTGCTGATACCCACACCTACGGGTGTGCAGGTACCGCTGGGCGAACTGGCGGAGGTTACCTACCGCAGAGGCCCGCAGGTGATTAAAAGTGAGGATACCTTCCTGGTGGGCTATGTAATATTTGACAGACAGCCCAATGCCGCTGAGGTAGATGTGGTGGAAGAGGCGCAGCGCTTTATCGAAGCCAAAATAGCCAGTGGCGAACTGGTAATACCTCCGGGAGTAAGCTATAAATTCACCGGCAATTACGAAAACCAGATCCGGGCTACCAAGCGCCTGGCCATTGTGGTGCCTATCTCGCTGCTGGTGATCTTCCTCATCCTGTATTTTCAGTTTGGCAATATCCAAACCACCACTATGGTATTCTCGGGTATCTTCGTGGCCTTCTCAGGCGGCTTTATCATGATGTGGCTCTACGGCCAGGATTGGTTTATGAACTTCTCGGTGGCCGGAGTAGGCATGCGCGACCTGTTTCAGATGCACACCATCAACCTGAGTGTAGCCGTTTGGGTAGGATTTATCGCCTTGTTTGGCATCGCTACCGATGACGGGGTGATTATGGGTACTTATATCAAGCAGGTATTTGAAGAAGAAAAGCCCAAGACCCGTGAGGCGGTGCGTACGGCTATCCTGCATGCCGGTACCAAGCGGGTAAGGCCGGCCATGATGACGGCTGCCGTAGCGGTAATAGCCCTTTTTCCGGTGCTAACCTCCACCGGCAAGGGTTCTGATATCATGGTGCCGATGGCCATTCCATCTTTTGGTGGTATGCTCATTCAGGTTATGACCATGTTTGTGGTACCGGTGCTGTACAGCATGTGGCAGGAAAGAAAAGTAAGTAAACAAAAGCATGAAGAAGATGAAGCATAGACTCATAAATCACATAAGCAGCACTTTTTGGCTGCCCTGCCTGTTGCTGGCAGTAGGGCTGTTGTCGGCCCTCCCCGGCAGGGTGCAGGCCCAGACGCCCCTGCGTGTCTATCAGGACTCGGCTGCTATGAACAACCCCGGCATCCGGGCCTTGTTCAAGCAATACGAGGTGGTGATGCAAAAGGTACCGCAGACCAGCACCCTGCCCGACCCCAGTTTCGGCTTCGGCTATTTTATTAGCTCGGTAGAAACACGGGTGGGGCCACAGGTGGCCGTGTTGTCGGTATCACAGTCATTTCCCTGGTTTGGGCAGTTGGCGGCTCAGGAGCAAGCCACCCTGGAAAGGGCCAAGGCGGTATTGGAGCGCTTTAACGATGCCCGTGCCAGACTGAATTTTAGCGTAGCTACCACCTACAACAGCATGTATGTGCTTAAGTCGGCCATACGCATTACCAAAGAGAATATCGTGTTGCTCAACACCTTTCGCGACCTGGCCCGTATCCGTTTTGAATCGGGCAAGGGCTCTATGGTGGATGTGCTGCGCATAGAGATGGAACTGGGCGAGTTGGAAAACCGCCTGGCTTATCTGAACGACAGCATGGAGCCGTTGTTGGCCCGCTTTGAGCAACTGCTCAATACCTCGTTGGCGCAGGAGCCTGAGTTTCCCGATGTATTATGGGATGAAAACCTGGGTATGAGCAAAGAGCTTATTCTGGATTCGGTACAAACACTCAATCCGGCTATTTTGAGCCTGAACCATCAGATTCTTTCCTATGAACAGGAAGTAGTGGCCGCACGCAAAACAGGCTCCCCGTCTTTTACGGTAGGGCTTAACTACACCATTGTAGGTCAGCGTGAAGGCTACACGGGGGCCGACAATGGCCGTGATGCCTGGCTGCCTACCGTAGGCGTACGCATACCGCTGTACAGAAAGAAGTACGAAAGCCTGGTGAAGGAAAAAGAAATAGCCCGTGAATCGGTTGAACTGCAAAAGACTGATAAAACCAATGAGTTGCGCACCAATTTGTCGCAGGCCTTCAGAGACTACGATGATGCCGTGCGCAGGGTGGCTTTGTATGAAGAGCTCAGGGACTATGCCCGCCAGGCGTTGGATATCCTGATAGCCGAATACACTTCCGCCAGTACCAATTTTGAGGAAATCATCAGGATGGACCGCAAGTTGCTGGCCTATGAACTGGAGTTGGAAAGAGCCCGGGCCGATCGTAATACGGCAGTGGCCTATGTACAATACCTGATGGGTAAATAAGAAAATAAATGACAAGCAAAAAGAAAAATATAATACTATGAATAAGCTAAAAGAACTGATAAGTAAAAAGCCCGGGCTGGTCATCATTGGCACCTTGTTGCTGGGCCTGTTGTTGGGCTGGTGGTTTTTTGGTGGTTCCGGCTCTGAGCAGCAACCTGCTGCAGATACCGTAACTACCGACCACGAACATGAAGAAGGCACCATCTGGACCTGCTCCATGCACCCACAGATCAGGGAAACCAAACCGGGGAAGTGCCCTATTTGTGGCATGGATCTGATACCGCTTTCCAATGACAATGGTGATGATGCCATTAGCCCCGATGCCGTGGTGCTGACCAGTGCGGCTATGAAAATAGCCGAGGTGGAGACTTCGGTAGTGGAGAAACGCCAGCCTTTTAAAATGCTCATCCTGCCCGGTATGGTAAAACCCGATGAGAGGCGCATTGTGGAGCTGACCGCCCACTTTCCCGGCCGGATTGAAAAACTCTATGTGAACTTTACCGGCCAGAAAGTACGCAAAGGGCAGTTGTTGGCTACTATTTTCGCCCCTGATGTAGTAACGGCCCAGAAAGAATTGTTCGAGTCGCTTAAATACAAGGAGTCCAATCCGCAGTTTTATCAGGCAGCCCGCAACAAATTCAAGCTGTGGCTGTTTACCGATGAGCAGATAGATGAAATCGAGAGATCGGGTAAGGTCAAGTTTTATTTCGATATTGTATCGCCCCGCTCGGGCACGGTTACCAAGCGCAATGTAGCCCTGGGCGACCACGTGATGGAGGGCATGTCGATGTTTCAGATCATCGACCTCACGCACTTGTGGGTAGAGTTTGATGCCTACGAGAGTGATATACCCTGGATCAGGGTAGGCTCACCGGTGGATATTACCATACGCTCGGTACCCGGCAAGGTATTTAAGAGCAAAGTCACCTTTATCGATCCGGTGCTTAACCTGCAAACCCGCACCACCCTGGTACGCACCGAGCTGGACAATAAGTCGGGCATCCTGCGGCCCGGTATGTTTGCCGAAGGTCGTATGAAATCCATGCTACCCGGCAATCGCGAGGCGGTGTTGGTGCCTAAGTCGGCCGTGTTGTGGACCGGCAAACGGGCGGTGGTATATGTAAAGGAAGATCACGGTGACCGTGTTGCTTTCCACTACCGGGAAATTGAACTGGGCGAGGATGCCGGGGATTATTATGTGGTAGTGAGTGGTCTGGAGCCTGGTGAAGAGGTAGTGACCAACGGAGCCTTCAAGATCGATGCGGCCGCCCAGCTCAAAGGGGCACCCAGTATGATGAATCCCACTGGAGGCAAATCGGCCAATCCGCATGCCGGGCATAGTATGCCGGGTATGACACAGGAAAATGAGCAGCCGGAGGCTAGCGGCAAGCAGCAATCTTCCGGTGAGATAGACCCGCGTTTCAAAAAGCAATTGGCAGCAGTGGTGGACAGCTACCTGGCCCTTAAAGAGGCCCTGGTAGCCAGCGATGCCGCTAAGGCGGCAACGGCTGCCGGCCAGGTAAAGCAAGACCTGGATAAAGTGCAGATGGAGTTGCTCAAAGGCGATGCCCATGTAATGTGGATGGATATGCTGAAGCCGCTTGAGGGTAGCTTGCAAAAAATCAGTGGCTCCAAAGATATCGAAGCGCAGCGGCTGGCTTTTGCCGACCTGACCGAGGCCCTCTACCAGTCGCTGAAGATGTTTCAGGTACAAGGCCTGAACATCTATTACCAGTTTTGCCCGATGGCCCGTGACGGGGCCGGAGCCAACTGGTTGAGCCGCGACAAGGATATACGCAACCCCTATTTTGGTGAGGCCATGCTTACCTGTGGCGAAACCAAAGAGACTTTAAAGTGATGTTTAACTGTAAAAACGGAGATAAAATGAAAAGGACAATTTTAGGTGTAATAATTGGTGTTTGTGTAAGCATGTCGGCTGTTGTGGCTCAGGAGCATCCTGGCCACCAGTCGCATGCCAAGCAGATGAATGAGGTGCAGCGCTATGAAGTGGCGCCTGCTTTTCAGCAACAACTTAATGCCGCCTATAAGCAGGCTTTGAAGCTAAACGAGGCTTTTGTGGCCTCGGATGCCGCTGCGGTAAAAGCGGCTGCCGCTGCCATGCTGGAAAAAGTGAATGCCATAGACATGGGGCTGCTGAAAGGTGATGCCCACATGGCCTGGATGCAATACCAGCAACCGCTGCAAACTAGCTTGCAGCAAATAACCGCTACCGCAGATATAGCAAAACAGCGTGCGCTGTTTGCCGAAGTAAACCAAAACCTGCACCGGGCTATCAAGGCTTTTGGTGTAGGCGAAACGGTATATTATCAGTACTGCCCGATGTATAAAGCCGGTTGGCTGAGTAATACCGAGGAGGTGAATAACCCCTATTACGGCAGTAAAATGCTGAAGTGCGGTTCCACCAAAGAAACCTTGAATTAATCACTTAATACCTGCCACCTGGTCCGCCTGGGCCGGGTGGCATTTATAAACCATGAAAACGGCCGGCCTCATAAAGCAGTTTGTTCTACTCCTGGCAACATGTCTGGTATTCAGTCAGGTTTACGCTCAGGATGAAGAGCATTTCTTTCAAACCAAGGGGGGCGAGATTATCGTCAGACTTGATTTTGGCGACAGTGCCGTACAACTGAAAAGCAACAAGCTTTTGTTGCTGCTTGATTATGATAATGCGGTTTTTAAAGCCGCCTTGTCGCCTACTACACTCAAAGCGGTTGAGGCCGGCTCCGGTAGTTTTACCAGCCAGCCTGCCGGGGAGTTCAGTTTGTCGGGCCGGTTCGAAGTTGATCATATCGAAACCGGCAATCATGAGCCGATGGAGTTTCAGTTTACCGGGGTGCTTACCAACGGCCGGCAGGAAATACCGGTAAGTGGTATTGCCCAACTCCAGCACATTGGCGGTGGTGGGGAAGTGGCCTGTTTGCTGGGGTTTGGATTTAATCTGGAGCATTCACAGATACCCACCGGTTATAGCGGAGTAGAAAATCTGCAACAGATAAAAGTGCAGGTTATGCAAACCGTATTGCGCAGGGAAAAACAGAAAAATTAAACAACAACCGAAAAGATAAACAACAACCATGGAAGCCAATCACAACCATTCGCATGAGCATCATCATCATGACGCTCACAGCCACATGCAGCATGACAAACAGCATGAGCAGCATGAGGGCAATGCCCATCAGGGGCATGGCAACCACCACCATGAACATGGTGCGGGCGGCCACGACCATCATAAAATGATGATAGCTGATTTTAGGCGGAGATTCTACATTTCGCTGATACTCACCATCCCGGTGTTGTTGCTGTCGCCTATGATTCAGCAATTTTTCAACTTTACTATTGCTTTCGGGGGCAGTGGCTACGTGCTGTTTGCCTTGTCATCGGTAGTATTTTTCTATGGTGGCTGGCCTTTCCTGAAAGGATTGGCCGATGAGGTTGGCAAGCGCAACCCGGGGATGATGACCCTGATTGCCGTGGCTATTTCGGTAGCTTACTTCTACAGTTCGGCAGTGGTATTTGGCTTGCCCGGCAAAATGTTCTTCTGGGAGCTTGTTACCCTGATCGACATTATGTTACTGGGGCATTGGATAGAAATGAAGTCTATCCTGGGCGCTTCGCGCTCTTTGGAACTGCTGGTAAGCATGATGCCGGCCAGCGCCCACAAGGTAGTGGGAGATGATATTGTGGAGGTCAAAATAGAGGAGTTGCAACCGGGCGATATTATTCTGATTAAACCCGGTGAAAAGGTGCCGGCAGACGGCATTGTAGTGGAGGGCGAAAGCTATGTAAACGAATCGATGCTCACGGGCGAATCGCGCCCGGTGAAGAAAACCACCAACGATAAGATAATTGGCGGTTCTATTAATGGTAATGGTTCAGTAAAGGTAGCGGTAGAGCATACCGGCAAGGATAGTTATCTGAATAAGGTGATTACCCTGGTACAGGAAGCCCAGAAGGCCAAATCACGCACCCAAAACCTGGCCAACCGGGCGGCCAAATGGTTGACCTATATCGCTTTGACAGTAGGGTTTCTCACCCTGGCTACCTGGCTCATGCTGGGTTTTGAATTTGTTTACGCCCTGGAGCGCATGGTTACTGTAATGGTCATCTCCTGCCCGCATGCGCTAGGGCTGGCGGTGCCGCTGGTAGTGGCCAATTCCACGGCCCTTTCGGCCCGCAATGGCTTGCTTATTCGTAACCGTACTGCTTTTGAAAACTCCCGCAAGATATCTGCTCTGCTGTTTGATAAAACCGGCACCCTGACCGTAGGCGATTTTGGTGTGTCGCGCTATCACTCTCTGGCAGAAGGGCTTAGCGATGATGAAATGCTGGCTTATGCCGCGGCCCTGGAGCAGCATTCCGAGCATCCCATAGCCGTAGGCATTGTCAAAAAGGCCGAAGAACTTGACTTGTCCGTTTCTCAGGTAGAAGATTTCAAAGCTATTACCGGTAAAGGTGTAGAAGGCAAGGTGGCTGGTAAGCAAATTGCGGTGGTGAGCCCCGGCTATCTGCAGGAGGCCGGTATCACCGTGCCCGAGGAGGCCTTTGGCAATGAGGCCGAAACGGTGGTCTTCGTCTTGCAGGATGACCAACTGGCCGGCTACATAGCCCTGGCTGATGAAATTCGCGAAGAATCGTTTGAGTCGGTGGCTGTATTTAAGAAAGAAGGCATAAAAGTACTGATGGCCACCGGTGATAATGAAAAAACCGCCCGTGCGGTGAGTGAAAAGCTGGGGTTGGACGGTTATTATGCCGAAGTGCTGCCGCATCAGAAAGTAGAGGTGGTAAAAAAGCTGCAGGAGCAGGGAGAATTTGTAGCCATGACCGGTGATGGCATCAACGATGCCCCGGCACTGGCGCAGGCCGATGTAGGTATAGCGGTAGGCTCAGGTACGGATGTAGCTGCCGAAACGGCCGATATAATTCTGGTAAACAGCAATCCCCGCGATATTTCCAAGCTGATATTATTTGGCAAGGCCACTTATCGTAAGATGATCCAAAACCTGATCTGGGCTACGGCTTACAATGCCTTTGCCATACCGTTGGCTGCCGGTGTGTTATATAACTATGGCATCGTTATGGGGCCGGCTGTTGGGGCCGTGCTAATGAGCCTGAGTACGGTGATTGTGGCCATTAATGCCCAGTTACTTAAACGACAATTGAAATGAAACGCAACACAAATTATTACCTGCGCAAGGTGCACCGCTATCTGGGAGTGTTCATCGGTATTCAGTTTATACTATGGACGGTGGGCGGGCTTTACTTTAGCTGGAATGATATTGACAAGGTGCATGGTGACCATCTGCGCCAGCAGGTACCGCTTATACCGGCTGATGTAGCGCTGGTGTCGCCCGATTCGGCCCTATATGCAATAAGGGAGTCAGGGGAACAGCTCGATTCGCTGTTGGAGCTTAAGCTGATTAGCCTCCTGGGTAAGCCGGTATGGCGCATCTCCTACCTGACCAGCGCGGCCGGCCGGCCGCAGACGGTACTGGCCGATGCCACCACCGGCAAATTGCGTGAAGCCGTTACCGAAGAGGAGGCGCGCACCATTGCCCGCAGGCTGTTTGTACCTGACGAGCCCATTGCCAAAGTAGAATATCTTACACAAACCGGGCCGCATAGTGAGTACCGCGAAAAACCCCTGCCGGCCTGGGCGGTGCACTTTGATCATCCTGATGAGCCGGTAATATACATTGGTGCCCTTACAGGTACTTTCGAGTCAATTCGCCACAATACCTGGCGCAACTTCGACTTGCTATGGATGCTGCATACCATGGATTACGAAAGTCGCGATGAGTTTGGCAACTGGTTGTTGAAAACCTTCTCGGTTTTGGGGCTGATTACCGTTTTGAGTGGTTTTGTGTTGTTTTATATGTCATCGCCATCGGTACGCAAGGTAAAAAAGAAATTTTTCAGCAAAAATTAAAAAATGTGTATTGATAGATATGAAAGAAACAAAAGAATATAGGACCTGATAATCCAAACAAGCCATGAAAACTCAATCATTGCATATCAAAAACATGTGTTGTCCGCGCTGTGAAATGGTGGTTAGGCGATCGCTGCATGAGCTGGGCATCAAGCTTTTTGATATTGAGCTGGGCAAGGCGGTGGTTGAACGATTAGACAATAAGAAACTTATTCAGGTACAAAACAAGCTGACCGAGATGGGCTTTGCCCTACTGGACGACCCGGATAGCAAAATGGTGGAAAAAATAAAAATCTTTTGTCGTGAATACCTGCATAAGCTGGAAAAAGAGGTGCTTATTACCCGGTTGTCGGATTATCTGGCAGCCAATATCGGCAAAAATTATACTTACCTGAGCAAGCTCTTTTCGCAACAAGAAGGTATCACGATTGAAAACTATTTTCTGCAACTGAAAATAGACAGGGTGAAACAACTCCTGCATGAAGGGGAGATGTCGCTCAGTGAAATTGCCGTCAGGCTACACTACAGCAGTGTACATTACTTGTCATCGCAGTTCAAAAAAATACATGGCAGTACGGTATCCGATTACCTGAAAGAAAGAAAATTAGCTTAGTAACCAAAATAGAACTATTATGGAAATATTACCTGAATGGGCCCCTGGGTGGCACCCGCTGATTATCCACTTTCCGGTGGCTTTGTTATCGCTGGCAGCCGGGGCTACTGTGCTGGAAGTTTTTTACCGGCCGGGGTGGTTGTCAAAAGCCATTCTTGCCTTGTACGCACTGGGTACGGCCGCTGCGGCTGTTGCCTATCTTACAGGGCGCAGTGCAGCCGAGAGCATCGGCCTCAATCTACGAGCCGAGGCGGCCATTAGTACGCACTCCGATTGGGGGCTGTACACCCTGCTTACCTTTATCGGAATATCCGCACTGTACTACCTGGCGGTCTTTTTCTTTAAATGGAACAAGATGCCTGTCCGGCTTGTACTGGCCGTGCTGGCCCTGACCGGCTTCTTTGTACTGGCACAAACGGCCGAGTATGGTGGTCGGCTGGTATTTGAGTTTGGCCTGGGCGTACAACAATAGTCTATCTGGAAACAATTCAATTTTAACCTTTAAACACTAACTAAAATGAGAACAATGATGAGAAAAAACCTGATTGCTTATCTGCTGGGGGGGCTTACCCTGGTATTTGCCGTATCGTGCGGCAGCGGTTCCAACACTGCCCATGAAGAAGAGGGTCACGATCACGGTGATGGTATGACCCAAATGAGTGCTGATCATGATGAGGGCAGCGCAAGCCACAGCCACGATGAGGGGAGTGAGCATCCCGCCAATGGCAACCACAGCCATGGCGAAGGTGGCAGCATGGATCATGCCGCTATGATGGGCGAAGCCTTTAACTGGATGCCGAAAGCTGCCACCATGGACATGCTGTCTTACAAAACTGACAACATTACCCTTGCCAAGGCGGGCGAAGAGGACATTCTGATGTTCGAGCCGGCCGGTCAAAAGGCCTCCTGTATGTTCAAAAATATGCATGGCAATGTGGGCGTTACGGCTACCGTAAAACTTACCAGTCCGGATGCCGAAGTGAAACTGCTGCATCATAGTAAAGATCAGGATAACTATGAGTTCGTCAGCATTTCGGGCAACACCATGAAACTGGGGCGTGTAACCAATGGCGAGGAAAAGATTCTCGACAGTAAAGAAATAGAGGTGCCGGACGATTGGTTCGACCTGAGCGTAACGGCTGCCGGATCGCATTTTAAGGGCTACCTTAACGGCAAGATGATTACCCACGGTCATGCTGACGAAATGGCCCCCGGCTTGCTGGGTATTGTAGTGAGCGGCAACGGCAAAGTGCTGGTGAAGAAAGTAGAAGCCACACCTTTGGAAGCTGAACATTAAAATATACTGATATGAGAAAGTCAATATTTGTTATCAATATGCTGGCTGCTGCCTGGCTGTTTGCGGCCTGCACCCAGCAGCAGGACAAAGAGGAAACCGTAGTGCAGGAAGCGACTGAGGCACCACAGCCGGTTGTGGATATTGCTGCCGAAGAGGCAGCCGTAAAAAAGGTGCTGTGGGCTTATAAATCGGCCCTTGAGCGCCTTGATGTAAGTGGTACCGACAGCCTGTTCGCCAGTGATTCGGAAATCATCGAAACCGGTAAGGTAGAAGGTACCTATGCCGATTACCTGGACCATCATATCGGTCCCGAGCTTGGTCATTTCAAGTCTTTTACCTTTGAAAACTACCAGGTGCGGGTGCAAGTGGCCGGTGAGTATGCCTTCACCACCGAAACCTACAATTATGTAATTGTATTACAACAAGATGAAAGGGTGATCGAACGTCAGGGTGTGGCCACTTCGGTACTGCACAAGCAGAACGGCTCCTGGAAGATACTGAAAGCACATAATTCTTCCAGACCGGTAAAAAAACAGTAATGTATTGAATATTCCGGGGGTTGTCCTCCGGAATATTTACGTTTACGCTGTACTATGATACAGACCTCAAAGGAAATTTGGCTGCCCGACAACCGCACGCAACCTCGTCTGGTTATTATCGGGGCGGGCTTTGCCGGTATCGAACTGGCAAAAAAACTAAAAAATGCCCCCGTTAATGTAGTACTGGTGGATCAGAATAACTTTCATCAGTTTCCGCCTCTGTTTTATCAGGTGGCCACCAGCGGTCTGGAGCCGGATGCCATTAGTTTTCCGGTACGGAAGCTGTTTAAGGGCTACCGCAATTTCTTCTTCGTTATGGCCGAGGTGCAGCACATCGACAGCCAGCAGCAGCAACTTATCACCGATGGCGGTTATTTGAGTTACGATTATCTGGTAATTGCTACCGGCTCGGTTACCAATTTTTACGGTTTGCAGGAAGTAGCCACCCATGCCATTGGGCTGAAAAGCCTGAAAGAAGCCATCGATCTGCGCAGTCTTATTCTTGAAAATCTGGAGAAGGCTGCCATCACCGCAGACGAGCAGGAGCGCCACTTGCTTACCAACGTGGCCATTGTAGGGGGCGGGCCGGCAGGTGTAGAAATGGCCGGGGCCCTGGCCGAATACAAAAACTATGTGCTGCCCAAGGATTATCCCTATCTGTGCGATGCTACTATGGCCGTTTATCTGATTGAGGCCGGAGAGCGGTTGTTGCCGGCTATGTCGGCTGCCGCCTCGGCAGCTACGCTACGCGACCTGAGGCGGATGGGCGTGACCGTCTTGCTGCAAACGCAGGTAAAATCTTACGATGGTAAAACGGTATATCTGGCCGGCAATCGTACCCTGGCGGCTGCTACCCTGGTATGGACAGCCGGAGTAAAAGGCGCCTGCCCCAGTGGTATAAAGGAAGAGGCCTATGCTACCGCCAGGCGGATAAAGGTGGATCAGTACAGCCGTGTAAGCGGCTATCGCAACATCTTTGCCATTGGCGATGTGGCTGGTATGATTTCTGAACGCTACCCTTTCGGTCACCCTATGGTAGCCCCGGTAGCCATTCAGCAGGGGCATCATCTGGCTGCCAACCTGCAGCGCCTGCTGGCCGGGGAGGAGCTAAAACCTTTTGTCTATCGGGATAAAGGTGCCCTGGCTACCATCGGCAAAAAACGGGCCGTGGCCGATCTGGGCCGCTGGCATTTCAAAGGTTTTTTTGCCTGGATTATCTGGTCCACCGTACATTTGTTGTCGATTATCGGCTTTCGCAATAAAATCGTGGTGGGTATCAACTGGTTGATTAGCTATTTGACTTACGATAAGGCCAACCGCCTGATCATCCGCAGATACCGCAATGCCAATACGAAGTGAAAACGAATAGGGTGATGGCAAAAAAACGCGACATAACCGTACGCAAGGCCTCGGGCGAACAGGTGCCCTTCGACAGGGCCAAGCTGGTACATTCGCTCGAAAATGCCGGTGCCGGCCGGCCGGTAATAGAGCGGGTGCTGGAGATCATGGAGCCGCAACTGTACGATGGCATCACCACCAGGCGCATCTACCAACTGGCCTACCGGTTGCTGACAAAATTGGCCAGGGCCAATGCCGGCCGCTACAAGCTCAAGCAGGCGATTATGGAGCTGGGCCCCAGTGGCTATGCCTTTGAGGTCTTTGTGGGTGAGTTGCTCAAAAATCAGGGCTACAACGTGCAGATAGGCGTAACCGTGCAGGGCAAATGCGTAACCCACGAGATAGACGTACTGGCTACCAACCAGCGCCACCAATACTGGGTGGAGTGTAAGTTTCATACCACCCCTGGCAAGAAGAGCAATGTAATCGTGCCGATGTATATCCACTCACGCTTTCGCGATATCATGGACGTCCACAAGGGCAAGCACGGGCACGGCCGCCTGAAGCAGGAGAGCTGGGTCATCACCAACACCCGCTTCACCACCGATGCCATCGACTACGGCAAGTGTGCCGGCATGACCCTGATAAGCTGGGACTACCCCAAAGAAGGCAACCTGTGCCAGCGCATCAACCGCTCCGGTCTGCATCCGGTTACATCGTTATATAGTTTAAAAAAAACAGAAAAGCAAGTCTTATTGTCTTCTGGTATTGTTACCTGCCGAAATCTTTTGGAAAATAAAAATCAGTTGGTTGAGTTTGGTTTTGGCAGACATAAGGTGGAGAAAGTGATAGCCGAAGTCAATAATCTGATTTATAATAGTTGAAAGTATAAAAAAAAGCACTAGTGTCCGGTAAAAAAGATGAACCGGGCTAGTCAATTTGATGACTAACCCGGTATGTCTACTTTTGAGTTAGGACCAAAAAAGTAAGACATGGGTAAAAGTAAAAATTTTAGCGGACAGCCGATCTTTAATCAGCTAATAAAATTTC
>WFNR01000085.1 GCA_015488485.1 Cyclobacteriaceae bacterium
AGTTCATTTACGCAAATCATGAAGCTACTCACCGAGGTATTGAGCGACAGATTTTCAATATCTTCCCGTGTTTTCTTAATCGTACGGTGCAGCACTTTCAGCTCGTCCCGCGTAGGGGCTTCGTCACTGATGTTTACCTGGCCTTGGTCATCATGGTACAGGCGCCAGAGCTTTTTAAGGAACTTAAACACCCCGTCAATGCCATTGGTATTCCACGGCTTGAATTGCTCCAGCGGTCCCAAAAACATCTCATATAATCGCAGGGTATCGGCTCCGAACTGCTCTATCATGTCATCGGGGTTCACCACATTGTATTTCGACTTCGACATCTTTTCTATCTCGAAGCCGCAGATGTATTCACCGCTACGCTCAGGTATGATTACGGCATTTTGCAGGTCGGGCCGCCAGTTTTTAAAGGCCTCTACATCGAGTATATCATTTTTCACCAGGTTTACATCTACATGCAGGGCGGAGATAGCCTTCAGGTCGAGGTTGTCAATGCTCAGGTTTAGCCCCGGGTGCTGCTGGTTGATGCGGTCTATTTCATAATCGATAATACTGCGCACATATTCGTAGTCTTCGGTGGTGATGTTGCCTTCGAGTATCTGGTCGCGCAGGTTTTTGGAGATAAAGAACTGCGGCAGACGAATGTGGGCAAAATCCGGGTGTATATCCTTGTAGGTAATACGCAGGGCATAAACGAAGTTGGAGCGCCCTTGAATCATACCCTGGTTTATCAACTTTTTAAAGGGCTCATCCACCGTTACATAGCCCATATCGTAGAGGAATTTGGTCCAGAAGCGGCTGTACAACAGGTGGCCGGTGGCGTGCTCGGAGCCGCCTATATAGAGGTCCACATTCTGCCAGTACTGCTGGGCCTCTTTGCTTACAAAGGCCTGGTCGTTGTGCGGGTCCATGTAGCGGAAGAAATACCAACTGGAGCCGGCCCACCCCGGCATGGTGCTTAGTTCGTAGGGGTATTTGCCCTTATACAACCAGTTTTTGGCGCGCCCCAGGGGCGGCTCGCCCGTTTCGGTGGGCAGGTAGGCATCTATTTCGGGTAGTTCAAGCGGCAGGTCTTCTTCGGGCAGGGGTATGGGTATGCCGTCTTTGTAGTAAACCGGAAAGGGCTCGCCCCAGTAGCGCTGGCGAGCAAAGATGGCATCGCGCAGGCGGTATTGCACTTTGGCCCGGCCAATGCCCATTTCTTCGAGTTTGGCTATGGCTGCTTTTACCGCCTCTTCATGGTGCAGGCCATTGAGAAAATCCGAATTGATCAGCACATCATCTTTAGTAGGGTCGGCCTGCTCGCTGATATCGGCATTTTTAAAAATCGGTTTGATGGGCAGGTTGAAATGCTTGGCAAAGGCATAGTCGCGCTGGTCACCGGCCGGTACGGCCATTACCGCACCGGTACCGTAGCCGGCCAGCACATAGTCGGCCACCCAGATGGGCAGCTTTTCACCGGTGAACGGATGGATGGCATAGGCCCCGGTAAAGGCACCCGAAATACTCTTTACATCACTCATGCGCTCACGCTCTGAGCGGTTGCGGGCGGTGGCTACGTATTCTTTTACAGTAGCAGCCTGCTCGGGGGTGGTAATCTTATCCACCAGCTCATGCTCCGGTGCCAGTACCACAAAGGTAGCCCCGAAGATGGTGTCGATGCGGGTGGTGAATACATCAATGCGGGCTTCTTGATGGCCGGCTACTTCAAAATAAAACTCAGCACCCACCGATTTGCCTATCCAGTTGCGCTGCATCTCCTTCATAGGCTCGGGCCAGTCAATGGTCTCCAGGCCGCTGAGCAGGCGGTCGGCATAAGCGGTGATACGCATCATCCACTGGCGCATCATTTTGCGCTCTACGGGGTAGCCGCCCCGCTCCGAGAAGCCGTCTTTTACCTCATCGTTGGAAAGCACCGTGCCCAGCTCCGGACACCAGTTTACTATGGTGTCGGCCAGGTAGGAGAGGCGGTATTTTAGCAGCAGGTCGGCTTTTTCTTTTTCATTATAGGCTTGCCAGGTAGCGGCATCTATACGAGGTGTATCATCGTTGCAGGCGGCATCCAGGTGCAGGTTGCCTTCTTTTTCCAGAATGGCTACCAGTTCGTCTATCGGGCGCGCCTTGTCCTGACGGTTGTCGTACCAGGCATTGAAAAGCTGAATCACAATCCACTGCGTCCATTTATAATATTTGGGGTCGCAGGTCTGCACCTCTTTGTCCCAGTCGAAAGAGAAACCGATTTTTTGCAGTTGCTCCTTATAGCGGGCGATATTTTGTTTAGTGGTAACAGCCGGGTGCTGGCCGGTCTGGATGGCATATTGCTCGGCCGGCAGCCCGAAGGCATCGAAGCCCATGGGGTGCAGTACATTAAAGCCCTGCAGGCGCTTGTAGCGCGCTACGATGTCGGTAGCGATGTAACCCAACGGGTGACCCACATGCAAGCCACTACCCGAAGGATAGGGAAACATATCCAGGGCGTAGAATTTAGGTTTACCCGGGTTAACTTCCGCCTTGAATACTTCATTATCAGCCCAATATTTTTGCCATTTGGCTTCTATTTCAGAAAAATTGTATTCCCCCATACCGCTATCTGGTTGCCGTTTTTACAAGCTGCAAAATTACATTATTCCACGCTATTCAAATTGCTGCACAGGGGGAAATTCGCAGCGGTATGCTAATCGATAAAAGCATTGATCAGCACTATCTCGTAGCTTAGCTTAAACCACTCGGTAAAGCGCTCCGGATAGGCCTTCACCTCGGCAATGATTTTTTCAGGATGCACAAACTTCCAGTCCATCACTTCGTGCGGGTCGGGCTGGGGAGTGCCGCTGAAACGCCCGATATACACGTGATCAAGCTCATGCTCGATAAGGCCATTATCGAACTCGGTGCGGTAGGTGAAGTGGAACAGGTGGGTGAGGGCGGCTGTAATGCCCATTTCTTCGTGCAGGCGTCTGACGGCTGCCGCCATGGTGGTTTCATCGGGGCGCGGGTGGCTGCAGCAGGCGTTGGTCCACAGGCCGCCCGAATGGTACTTCTCCATGGCACGTTGCTGTAGCAACCATTCACCGGCATCGTTGATAATGAAAACCGAAAAAGCCCGGTGCAGCAGTCCTTGCCGGTGGGCTTCCAGCTTATCGGCCGTGCCCAGAAAATTGTCATCGTCATCTACCAGTATTACCTCTTCGCTCATAAATACAAAGATGTACTTTTTTGCGCAAGCTGGAAAATCGCTTGCACATAATCATTTTATTAGGGTTATATATACATTACATCCAGTAATCGTCTTAATCTATCTGTTATCGGCCTTGCCGGAAGATATTGCCTTTCGGGGTATCAGCCCACCTTCTTTTCTTAGTGAAAAGCATAAAACCATACAAAGTAGATGATAATCATCAGTACCAAAATGATGTACATGAGCAGGTCAACCTTGAAATAGTCTTTGTAGCGCGAATAAAATCGTTTGATTTTTTTCATAACAATAAAGATAGGGTATATTTATCCCAAAATTGTCAATAGAATTGACAATTTTGCCCTTCGGGCTGACGAAGTTATTGCTTGCCAATAACTTGTCAGGGTTAACCGTGACAATTGAAAATCCTTTTTAGGTAGTACGATTAGATGTATAACTTATTGATTTTCAATTCGTCAATTGTCATTAGAAAATCTAATGACAATTCCCGGTTTAGTTTTTCGTCAACCAAAGGCAGCAAATGGCCAAATTCAAAAAGCACCAGGGCAAATTCGGCACTGCCCCTGTATTTTTTACCGCCATCTCCACCATCCTGGGCGCCATTATGTTTTTGCGCTTTGGCTATGCGGTGGGGCATACCGGTTTTCTGGGTACGCTGGGTATCATTTTCCTGGCCCACCTGGTTACCATCCCCACCGGTTTTGCCATTGCCGAGATAGCTACCAACCAGCGGGTACGGGGCGGGGGAGAGTATTATATTATTTCGCGTTCGTTTGGCATCAACGTAGGGGCGGCTATCGGCCTGGCTTTGTACCTGTCGCAGGCCATCAGTGTAGCCTTTTACCTGATAGCCTTTGCCGAGGCTTTTAAGCCGGTGCTTGAGTGGCTCAACCAAACCTACGGACTGCATATTACCGATATGCGGGTTATCAGTGTGCCGGCCGTCTTGCTGCTATCGCTGCTCATGCTGCTCAAAGGGGCCAATCTGGGTATGAGTGCCTTGTATGTGGTGGTGTCAGTGCTGGCGGTTTCGTTGCTTAGTTTTTTTCTGGGTGCGCCTACCGAAGCGGCACAAAATATGGTTTTCCACCTCAATGCCAAGGTACAAAACCATGATAGTTTTTTTACCGTATTTGCCATCGTCTTCCCGGCTTTTACCGGCATGACAGCCGGGGTAGGCTTGTCGGGCGATTTGCGTAACCCCGGCAAATCCATCCCCATCGGCACCCTGTCAGCTACCGTATCGGGCATGATTATCTATATTTTCATAGCCTGGAAGCTGGCAGTGTCGGCCACGCCAGAAGAGCTCAGCAGCATCCAGTTGATTATGGCCAAAATATCCATCTGGCCACCTATTATACCTATTGGTCTGGCGGCTGCTACCATTTCTTCGGCAATAGGCAGCATCCTGGTAGCCCCTCGTACCCTACAGGCGCTGGCAGCCGACAAGGTATTGCCTTCGTTGCACCTCAATCGCTGGCTGGCAGCCGGCAAGGGTAAGAACAACGAGCCCTTTCATGCTACCCTGGTTACCGGTAGCATTGCCCTGGTAATCGTGTTGCTGGGTAATGTGGATTCGGTAGCGCGAATTATCTCTATGTTTTTTATGGTTACCTATGGTGCTATTTGCCTGATCTCTTTCCTGCAGCATTTCGCTGCCGACCCGGCTTATCGCCCCACTTTCCATTCGCGCTGGTATATTTCATTACTGGGCTTTGTGCTCACTTTGTTTCTGATGTTCAAAATGGATCCGCTGTTTGCCTTTTTGGCGCTGGCGGTGATGACCATCATTTACTACTCTATTACCAGCACGCGCAACGAACGCGAAGGGCTATCCAAAATTTTCCAGGGGGTGATCTTCCAGATAAGTCGCAATTTGCAGATCTTTTTACAAAAAGTAGAAAAAGACTTCGATAGTTGGCGCCCATCGGTCATCTGCATCTCGCGCGATTTCTTTAAGCGGCCGGCAGCCTTCGATTTGCTGGCCTGGGTGGCGCACCGCTCGGGGTTCGGTACATATATCCACCTGATTGACGGTTATCTAAGCAAAGAAACCAACCAAAAGGCCAGGGAGGAGCTTAACCGCATTATCAAAATAGCCGAGGTGAGCAAAAGCAATGTGTATGTCGATACCATGATTTCGCCCTCTTTTACCAGTGCGGTGGCGCAGGCTATTCAACTGCCCAGTGTTTCCGGCAAGGAGATTAACACCATCTTATTTGAGTTTTTTCGCGACCATGAAGAAGGCCTGCAGGAGATACTTGATAATGTGTCGTTGGTCAAAGCCATTGAATATGACCTGTGTATTCTAAGTACCAGCGAGCGCGGCTTTGGTGTGCACGCCAACATTCATATCTGGCTGGGGCCGGGCGATTTGATCAATACCAGCCTGATGATTTTGCTGGGCTATGTGATTATGGGGCATCCTATCTGGAAGCACGCCACCATGAAGATAACGGCCGTAATACCTGAGCCGGAAATGGCCAAATACCAGGATCGCCTGATCAAGATGATCAAGGACGGCCGCCTGCCGGTATCGCCTCATAATATCGAACTGCTGGAACAAAAACCGGAAGTAAGTATGAAAGAAATCATCAATCTTCGTTCGCAGGATGACGACCTGATTATGATAGGGCTACGCTACGAGCAGTTGAAGCAACTGGGGCCGGAAGTGTTCAGAGGCTATGACCAGGTAGGCAATATTTTGTTTGTGCATGCTGCCCGTGAGCAAAAGCTGGATAACGATGATTAGTCGGGGTAGCCTTCCCGTTTAGGTAGCATTGAACGGCTCTTGCGTATTCTGATATTCAGCACCTGCACAAACAACGAGAAGAAAACGGCAAAATAGATATAACCATTCTTTCTCCATAAGTGTTTCTATTGGTTTTTTTCGCATCATCAGCTTTACCGCAGTGGTAATGATGGAAGAACCTCTCATAAGCCACCCTACTTTTCTTTTGCTTGTCCAAAAGAAAAGTAGCAAAAGAAAACGACCCCACGGGTAAAGCCCCTTTGTTCGCGCAAAACACACCATTGCCGCCCTGCGTAAAATCTCCTTACCTTGGTAGAGTATAGCTGCTTTTTCTTAACATGGCCGGAGATTTTAAAGGCCACCAGCCCGCTGCCCACAAAGGGGCCGCGCTACCCGTGGACGTCCACGCGCCATTGCTATTTATCAGCAATACCACAGGGACGTTGAGTATTGCTCCCTGAAACGGCTGGCAAATTACTATGCAAGTAAATGTATTGTAATCTGGTATGTGTATATAATAATAGGAAGTATTCAGAGGCTATGACCAGGTGGGCAATATCCTGTTTGTGCATGCTGCCCGTGAGCAAAAGCTGGATAACGATGATTAGTCGGGGTAGCCTTCCCTTTTGGGTAGCATTGAGCTGCTCTTGCGTATTCTGATATTCAGCACCTGTACGAATAACGAGAAGAAGACGGCAAAATAGATATAGCCTTTGGGTATATGATAGTGCAGGGCATCAAGTAGCAGCATAAAGCCAATCAGTATCAAAAAGGCCAGTGCCAGTACTTCGAGTGAAGGGTGTTTATTGATGACCGCGGCCACTTTGTTAGCAAAAGTCATCATCACGATCATGGCAATGATTACGGCTGTTATCATCAGTATCAGCACTTCGGTGAGGCCTACGGCCGTCAGAATAGAGTCGAATGAGAAGATGATATCCAGCAGGACAATCTGGAAGATTACTGCCGTAAAAGAAGCCGGTACGTAGTTGTCTGCTTCTTTAGCCGGACCTTCCATCTTATGGTTGATCTCGCTGGTGCTTTTGGCAATTAGAAAAAGCCCGCCCAGACTCAGGATAAGATCACGCCAACTGAAAGCAAACTTCCCAACCGTAAACAAGGGGGTGGTAAGGTGAATGATATAGGCAATGCCGAACAGCAGCAGGATACGGAAAATCAGCGCCAGGCCCAAGCCCAGAAAGCGCGCCCGCGGTTGCTGCTCTGCGGGTAGTTTATTGGTTACAATTGATATAAATATGATATTGTCAACCCCCAGCACTACTTCCAGCAGGGTGAGGGTGAGCAAAGCCAGCCACGAGGCCGGTTCGAGAAATACTTCCATACGGGCTATCAGGTTTTAGGCCGACAAATTTCGCATGAAATGTTGGCATGGCAAAAAAACTGCCATTGACATGCAGGTGGTTGAACTAATTTGGCCGGCTTTTTGTATTTTAGGAAATAAAAATGCCATGAAAACTACCGCAGCCATATTACTGTTACTGACTGTATATTTGAATATCGCCACTGTAAGCTGGTACCATATAGAAAAAGCCCAGGAATTGCTGCAAGAGGCCCCGAAGCCGGTTCTCATCGACTTCTCGGCTGAGTGGTGCGGCTGGTGCAAGGTGATGGACAAGAAAACCTTTGCCGATGCCGGGGTGGCGGAGTACATGAATAATCATTATTATCCCGTACGGCTTGACTATGACAGTCCCGAAACCTTCGAATTCTTTGGCCACACCTATACTGCCCGTCAATTGGCTGATAAATACAAAGTGCCGGGTCTACCCACTATTATTTTAATAAGTGCAGATAACCAGCGTAGCCGTAAGCTGGTGGGCTATAAAAAAGCAGTGCCGTTTTTGAAGGAATTGCAAAAGTTTGCCGGCAAATAACCGGTGTAATGAGAGGAGGGTGATCGCAGATTAAAGATTGCAGATTGCAGATTAAAGTATTTGAGCTGGCTGATCTGCCTGAACTGGCTGTACTGCCTGAGGTTCTCGAAGGCAGGTTCTCGAAGCCAGGCTCTCGAAGGCAGGTTCTCGAAGGCAGTTGTCAATCAAAAAGAAGGGCAGAAATCCCCGGATTTATTCCTGCTGTTCAGGCAGGCCTGGGGTCTCTTTGATACTACAATGCTGCCTATTTACAGGTACCGGACTCAAATAGTAAAGGAGTTAAGGGCTAAAGCCCATTTTTCTTTTTGTTTTTATTTGTGTCTATGCCCTGAAGGTCATGGCAATGGATTAGGATGATTGTCTTACCAGTCACCCGTCCTTTAGGGCGGAGTGAGGCACGAAACTACAAAATCGGGGCTTTAGCCCCATTATACCCTTGGCGGTTAAGATTACAGATTGATAATTTTCCAGTCATCCTGCCTCTGTCATCTGCCCCCGCGCCCCCTCGTTCTCTTGAAAGGGAGTCCCGTCCCGCTGTCAGCTTGCCCGCGGCAGGCGGGCTAAAACCCGCATTTCCGCTTTCTCGCTTTCCCGCATACACGCATTCTCGTCAGGCACTTTTACGTCCAACGAGCTTAGTCAGGCCGATTTTACCTATATTTGCCACTTCTATTTTTGCCAATGGTACAAGACAAAAAAGTAGTGGTGATCATGCCGGCCTACAATGCCGGGCAGACATTGCGGCAGACTTACGCAGAGATACCTTTCGACCTGGTGGACGAGGTGATACTTACCGATGACCGCAGCACGGATGATACGGTAAAGGTAGCCCGTGAGTTGGGCATCCATCATATTATCGAGCACGACCACAACAAGGGGTATGGCGGCAATCAGAAGTCGTGCTACAACAAGGCGCTGGAGGTAGGGGCCGATATCATCATTATGCTACACCCCGACTACCAATATACGCCCAAGCTGATACCCAGTATGGTGTACCTGCTGGCCAATGAGGTTTATCCGGTGGTAATTGGCTCGCGTATTCTGGGTAAGGGTGCCCTCAAGGGCGGTATGCCCATGTATAAGTATATCGCCAATCGCTTTCTTACTTTTACGCAAAACCTGCTGATGAACCAGAAGCTCTCGGAATACCATACCGGCTATCGTGCCTATACGCGGCAGGTGCTGGAGGCGATCGACTTCAACCGCTATTCCGATGATTTTATCTTCGATAATCAGTTTCTGGCTGAGATCCTTTACCGCGGTTTTGAAGTGGCCGAGATCACTTGTCCCACCAAGTATTTCGAAGAGGCATCCTCAATCAATTTTGTGCGCAGCAGTAAGTACGGGCTGGGGGTGTTGGCCATTTCTTTCAAATATTTTTTCAAACGTATTTTTGGCAGTAAAAACAGCTAATGGGGCGCTTGTCCACATATCTGAGCCAGCAGCGGGCCTTTTTTCTGACCTTTCTCCTGCTTTGGTTAGTAGCTTTGATACCGCAGCTTTATCATAGCCAGGATGCGCTTTTCCTGGTTGTCAATCACCACAATAGCCCGTTGCTCGACCGGTTGTTTTTTTATCTCACCTGGCTGGGTGACGGTCTTGCGGCTTTGCTATTGGTCACCGTCTTGCTGTTTATCTCATACCGACAGGCTATCCTGGCCGCCTTGATGTTTATGTTTACCGCCATCCTGGCGCAACTATTAAAAAATCTGGCCTTTGCCGACCATTTCCGGCCCATGAAAACGCTGGCCGGTAGTGCCGGTTTGCACATTCCGCCCGGGGTGGAGCTGTTGTACAACCACAGCTTTCCGTCCGGGCATACCACTACAGCTTTTGCCATGGCTACCTTTGCCGTACTGGCCTGGCGCGGACGCCTGTGGTGGCTGTGGCTGCTGCTGGCGGCAGGGGTAGGGTATTCGCGCATTTACCTTACGCACCACTATCCGGCTGATGTGTTAGCCGGGGCTATGCTGGGTACTGTGGGCGGGTTGTTGGTATATGTGCTGGCCGACCAGCGCTTACCGGCTGCCCTGGACAAGAAAAAATTACTATGAGAATACAACTGCACGAGCGGCATTATCCCTGGTTGCTGGCCTTGTTGGGGCTGGTGTTTTTTCTGCCCTTCCTGGGCCGGGTACACCTGTTCGACTGGGATGAAATCAACTTTGCCGAATCGGCCCGGGAGATGCTGGTGAGTGGCAACTATGCCCGGGTTACAGTGGGCTTCCGGCCATTCTGGGAAAAGCCACCGTTGTTTTTCTGGCTGCAGGCGCTGGCTATGCAGGTTTTCGGGGTCAACGAGTTTGCCGCCCGCCTGCCCAATGCCATCTTTGGTATCATCACCCTGATTACCGTCTATGCCATCGGTCGCCATGAGCGTGACGCCCGTTTCGGATTGCTCTGGGGCTTGCTCTATTTCGGCTCCCTGCTGCCGCACATGTACTTCAAATCCGGTATTATCGATCCGGTGTTCAACTATTTTATTTTTACCGGCACTTATTTCATATACCGGACTTACCAGCTACCTGCCCGTAAATTACGGCACGCAGCCATTGCCGGAGTGCTTATAGGCCTGGCGGTACTCACCAAAGGGCCGGTAGGCCTGCTGATGCCCATGCTCACTTTTACCGTTGTGGTAGCGTTACACAAGTTCAGGCGCTGGCCGCGGGTTAAGGATGTAAGTGTCTTTGCTTTGCTGGTGCTGCTGGTATCGTCCGCCTGGTACGGGTTGGAAATGATCAAGAACGGCCCCTGGTTTATTAAGGAGTTCATCGAATACCAGATTGAGCTTTTCAGCCGTCCGGTGGCTGACCATCAGCAACCGCTTTATTATCATTTTGTGGTGGTGTTGCTGGGCTGCTTCCCGATGTCGGTACTGGCGCTGGGGTCTTTTAAAAAGAAATATGTAAGCGATGAGCTGACCCGCTGGATGATGACCTTGTTTTGGGTGGTGATGATTTTGTTTACCATTGTTACCACCAAAATCGTGCACTACTCATCCATGTCGTACTTGCCTTTATCATTTCTGGCGGCCACTTACCTGAGCCGCAAGCAAAAGGCCGGGCAGTCGCTGCCCGGCTGGTTGCGCGGTGTGTATTTGTTTATCGGGCTGCTTTTCGGTACACTGCTTACGCTGTTGCCATTGGTTTATTTTTTTAAGGATAAGCTGATCCCTTATATTGATGATCCTTTTGCGGTGGCAGGGTTGCAAAAGGCGGTGGCCTGGGGTGGTTATGAGTTTCTTGCCGGCTTGCTGTTTGTGGCCGGAGTGCTGTGGTCGTTTATCTGGCTCGGGCGGCAGCGATATTTCAAGGCAGTAAGTGTGATGGCCCTGAGCACCGCCCTTACATTGATGGCCTATATGCTGGTGGTGGTGCCCAAAATAGAGGCGCATTCGCAGGGCTCGCTGGTGGAATTTCTGGAAAGCCTGCAAGGTAAGGATGTCTATGTAACCACCTATGGTTTTCACAGTTATGCCCCGTTTTTCTATTTTGCGCAGCCCAACGACAACCCCGATAAGCGGGCCGACAAGGAGTACCTGCTCAACGGCCCGACCGACAAGCCGGTGTATATTATCACCAAGATTACCGACACCACCCTGGTTGGGCGTAGTGATTTGCAGTTGCTAAAGGAGGAGGGGGGATATCGTTTTTACCTGCGGCAAGCGATAAATTCCCATTAACCCTACATATTGCGCCTGTACTGGCCGCCTACTTCAAAGAGGGCATCGGTCATCTGCCCCAGCGAACACACCTTGCTGGCCTCCATAATTTCTTCGAATACATTCTTATGCGCCAGGGCAGCATCCTTGATACGCTGCAGTGCTTCGGGCGCTTCGTTGGCCCGGTGTTTATGCAGGTTGTGCAGGGTATTCAGTTGCTGTTGTTTCTCTTCTTCGGTAGCCCGTATCACCTCACCGGGCAAGGTGGTTGGCGAGCCTTCTTTGTTCAGGAAAGTATTGACCCCGATAATCGGCAGCTTGCCCGAGTGTTTGAGACTTTCATAATACAGGCTTTCTTCCTGGATACGGCTGCGCTGGTACATGGTTTCCATGGCGCCCAGCACACCCCCGCGTTCGGTAAGGCGGTCGAACTCAGCCAGTACGGCTTCTTCCACCAGGTCGGTAAGCTCCTCGATGATAAAAGCGCCCTGGATAGGGTTCTCATTCTTTGTCATGCCCAGCTCCTTGTTGATGATGAGCTGAATGGCCACCGCCCTGCGCACACTCTCTTCGGTAGGGGTGGTGATGGCCTCATCATAGGCATTGGTATGCAGCGAGTTACAGTTGTCGTAGATGGCATAGAGCGCCTGCAGGGTGGTGCGGATATCGTTAAAATCGATCTCCTGGGCGTGCAGCGAACGGCCGGAGGTCTGAATGTGGTACTTAAGCATCTGTGAGCGGGCATTGGCGCCATACTTGTGCTTGAGGGCCTTGGCCCAGATACGCCTGGCCACCCGGCCGATAACGGCATACTCGGCATCTACACCATTGGAGAAGAAAAACGACAGGTTTGGGCCGAACTTGTTGATGTCCATGCCGCGGCTCAGGTAGTACTCCAGGTAGGTGAAGCCGTTGGCCAGGGTAAAGGCCAGTTGGGTGATGGGGTTGGCGCCCGCTTCGGCAATGTGGTAGCCGCTGATCGATACCGAATAGAAATTGCGGATATTATTGTCGATAAAATATGCCTGTACATCACCCATCAGTTTGAGGGCGAATTCGGTAGAGAAGATACAGGTATTTTGGGCCTGGTCTTCTTTGAGGATATCGGCTTGCACGGTGCCGCGCACGGCCTGTAGGGTAGCAGCCTTAATGCGCTCGTACACCTCGCGGGGCAGCACTTCGTCACCGGTTACGCCCAGCAGCATCAGCCCCAGGCCGTTGTTGCCGTCCGGCAAGGGCCCGTTATACACGGGCCGCGCGGCACCTGTGCGCGCATAGATAGCAGCAATTTTCTTTTCTACCTCTTTTTCCAGCCCTTGCTCACGGATGTACAACTCACATTGCTGGTCGATGGCGGCATTCATAAAGTAGCCCAGCAGCATGGGGGCCGGACCATTGATGGTCATACTCACCGATGTCCTGGGGTCGGCCAGGTTGAAGCCCGAGTAGAGCTTCTTGGCATCGTCCAGGCAGCACACCGATACCCCCGAGTTGCCGATTTTGCCATAGATATCGGGGCGCAGGTCGGGGTCGTGACCGTAGAGGGTTACCGAATCGAAGGCCGTGCTGAGGCGCTTGGCCGGCATCTCACGGCTTACATAGTGAAACCTGCGGTTGGTACGCTCCGGGCTGCCCTCACCGGCAAACATCCGGGTGGGGTCTTCGCCCTGGCGCTTAAACGGATAGATGCCTGCCGTATAAGGGAACTCCCCCGGTACGTTTTCCTGCAGCATCCATTTGAGCAAATCGCCCCAGCCCTCATATTTGGGCAGCGATATTTTGGGTATGCGGGTGTGAGAGAGCGATTCGGTATGCGTTTCTACAGCTATCTCCTTATCACGCACCTTGAATTTATACAGCGGCTCGCGGTATTTCTTTACTTTGTCGGGCCATTCTTCCAGCATTTTGAAATAGCGGGCATCGAGCTCGAGTTTCAGCTCGTCAAAAGCTTTTTGTAATTCAGTAAGCAACTTCTCATTCCCTTTCTTGCCACGTAATAGCTCCATGCTTTTGTGCAGGCCGTAGAGTTGCTGGGCAATGGCCGCCTGACGACTGGCCTCCCTATCGTACTGGCGGTTGTTTTCAGCTATTTCCGACAGGTAGCGCACCCGGTGGGGGGGTATCACATACACCTTTTCCGACAGGGCATCGGCCGGCTTAATGCGGCTTTTGAAGGTGATACCCGTCTTTTCCTTGATCTTTTGTAGGATGGCCAGATAGAGGTTGTTGGTGCCAGGGTCGTTGAACTGGCTGGCAATGGTGCCGAAAACCGGTAGTTTTTCATCGTCCTCATCAAAGAGCTGGTGGTTGCGCTTGTATTGCTTGCGCACATCGCGCAGGGCATCCATGGCGCCCCGCTTGTCGAATTTATTCAGGGCAATAATATCGGCATAGTCCAGCATATCGATTTTTTCGAGCTGGGTAGCCGCCCCATAGTCGGGTGTCATCACATAGAGGCTCAGGTCGGCATGCTCGATGATCTCGGTATCCGACTGACCGATACCGGAGCTCTCCAGGATAATCAGGTCGAAGCCGGCCGCTTTGAGGATGGCCAGGGCGTCTTTTACGTGGGCCGACAGCGCCCGGTTGGTCTGGCGGGTGGCCAGCGAGCGCATATACACCCGCTCGTTGTTAATGGCATTCATGCGAATACGGTCGCCCAGCAAAGCACCACCCGTTTTACGTTTGGAGGGGTCAACTGAAATAATCCCGATGGTCTTGTCGTCAGAGTCGTTCAGATAGCGCCTCACCAGCTCGTCAATCAGCGATGATTTGCCGGCACCACCGGTACCGGTGATACCGAGGATAGGGGTGGTGGCCTTGGCAGCCCGGTCGTTGATCTGTTGCAGCACTTCGGTCAGCTTATCGGCATAGTTTTCAGCCCCCGATATAAGCCGGGCAATGGCCATCGGTTGGTTTTTGTCGAGCCGGTCGAGGTAAGCAGCAGCATCCTGGCCAACCGGAAAATCACTTTTCTTTACCAGGTCGTTGATCATGCCCTGCAGGCCCATCTGGCGGCCGTCATCTGGCGAATAGATACGGGTAATGCCGTACTCATGCAGCGCCTTGATTTCTTCGGGCAGGATAACCCCGCCACCGCCACCGAAGATGCGGATATGGCCGGCCCCTTTTTCCTGCAGCAGATCGTACATGTAGCGGAAGTATTCATTATGACCGCCCTGGTACGAGGTAAGGGCAATAGCATTGGCATCTTCCTGTATGGCACAGTTTACTACTTCGGCAGCACTGCGGTCGTGCCCCAGGTGGATAACCTCCACACCGGTGGCCTGGATAATTCTGCGCATGATATTGATGGCTGCATCATGGCCATCGAAGAGGCTGGCAGCCGTAACAATACGCACATGGTTTTTGGGCTTGTAGGGCTTGATGTTTTCCTGGCTCATAGGGGTTGTCGTTGCCCGGCAAAGATAGGGAAACTCGCCCGATTTGAAGTTATTTTTTGTCTAAACCCTGATATGGGTCATACCATAAGAAGGTCCTGTCCGGCACCTTTGCAACGTGTGATATTGTTGAATTAAAATACCGGAAGTCATGCCACATACCATTAAACAATCCTGGGCGGAGCCCTATAAAATTAAAATGGTGGAACCCGTATTTATAACCACGCGCGAGGAGCGCGAGCAGGCCCTGCAACAAGCCGGCTATAATACTTTTTTGCTCAGGTCGGAGGATGTCTATATCGACCTGCTTACCGATAGCGGCACCTCGGCCATGAGCGACCGCCAGTGGGCCGGTTTGATGCTGGGTGATGAGGCCTATGCCGGCAGCCGCAACTTTTATCATCTGGAGGAGGCCGTACGAAAATACTACGGCTACCGTTACCTGGTACCTACCCACCAGGGGCGCGGGGCTGAGCATATCATCTCGCAGATCTTGATAAAAAAGGGCGATGTAATACCGGGCAATATGTATTTTACCACCACTCGCCTGCATCAGGAGCTGGCCGGAGGTAAGTTTGTCGATGTGATTATTGATGAAGCACACGACCCGGAAAGCACCTATCCATTCAAAGGTGATGTGGATCTGGATAAGTTGCAGCAGGTAATAGATATGTATGGTGCCGAACGCATTCCATATGTGGCGATAGCAACTACGGTAAATATGGCCGGTGGACAGCCCATTTCGCTGGCTAACCTGCGCCAGGTACGTGAGCTTACGGCCCGCTACGGTATCAAAATTATCCACGATATGACGCGGGTGGCCGAAAATGCCTTTATGATACAGCAGAAAGAAGAGGGCTATGCCGCTAAGTCGGTGGCTGAGATTACCCGTGAGATCTGCGATCTGACCGATGGTGCTACCATGAGTGCCAAGAAGGATGCCATGGTGAATATCGGTGGCTTCCTGGCGCTAAACGATGCCGACCTGTATGACGAAGCACGCAATATGGTGGTGATTTATGAGGGCCTGCACACCTATGGCGGTATGGCCGGGCGCGATATGGAGGCGCTGGCTATCGGTATTGCCGAGTCGCTGCAGGACGACCATATCAGGGCACGGGTAGGGCAGGTACACTACCTGGGCAACAAGTTGCATGAATACGGAGTGCCTATTGTGAAGCCGGTAGGCACTCATGGCGTGTTTATTGATGCCAGGGCCTTCCTGCCGCATCTTAGTCAGGATGTTTTTCCCGCACAGGCGCTGGCTGCCGAGCTCTACCTCGATTCGGGTGTGCGCACCATGGAGCGCGGAGTGGTGTCGGCCGGCCGTAACCGGGAAACGGGCGAGCACAACTACCCAAAACTGGAGCTGGTGCGCCTTACCATTCCGCGCAGGGTATATACCCAGGCGCACATGGATGTGGTGGCTGAGTCGGTAGCCAGTGTGCTGGCTGAACGCGACCGTATCAAAGGCCTGAAGATGGTATATGAGCCCAAATACCTGCGCTTTTTCCAGGCACGGTTTGAGCCGCTGTAGTAGCCACAGCTATTTGAGCAGTTGCTGCAACCTTCGCATTTCTGCCTGGTTGCTTTTGCTGCGGATGCTAAATACAATACTTTTTTTCTCCTTGCCCGTCAACCGCCAGTTGAGGGCGGCCCGGTGTACTTCTTCGGGCGATTGGCTGTGTGGATCGTAGGTGGGTACATACTGCAGGGTGATTACATCCAACTGGTTGTTGAACCAACTGGTGGCATACTCCAGCTTGCTGTCGTTGGAGATGCTCTGCATCTTGGCGTAGTTTTCGTACACGCTTTGTACGGGCGTAAACAGGCGGTCGAGCAGTGATAGCTTATCGCGCGGGGCGATGGGTACTTGCTTGCGCGAATCGCGAATGCTGACGATGATGACCCCGGAGGTATGGGCGGCTATCCATTGCCGGTAGGCATAAAGAAAACGCAGAGCATCAGATATGCCGAAGTTGTCGGTGATGCCGGCATCCATAATTTCCATAGGCGGCTCGCTGGGCAAGGTTACATTGGGTGTTACGTATGGAAAGGTGGCTCCCATGCGCAGGGCGCTGAGAAAACGCAGGCTGTCGGCCCCGTAGTCGCGGTAGAAGCGGGTGAAATCAATGCCCTCCACCAGCTTATCGAATGATTGACGCGCCCGTATGTTGCCGGCATTTAGGTAGCTGACATGCTGCGGTGAGATGAACAATTTGCGCCCGTCATTGATAATGGTAGGGGCGATGAGCATCATGGGTATGCGCGCTTCCTGCTCAGGCTGACGATAGGCAATCAGCGGCTTGTCGAGCAGAAAGCCTGTGTTTCTGTTGAGCTGCTCTTCGAAAGAATAGCCGCGGTCTTTGGTATAAAGGCGGTTGTTGTAGGTGAATTTTTGAAATTTCACGAACAGGTCATTTACCAAAAAGCTGAAGATAATGGGATTCAGGTTGTCGCGGGCAATATGCTGCAGGTGCACCGGGTCGTAAGGGTTTACTTGTGTATTTTCTTGCTGGCGCAGTTTGAGCTCGCGGAAATAGGCCGCCCCGATAAGCCCGCCCGAGGCCCCGGTGATCAGCATGCTGTGGTCAAACAGGCGGCCACCGGTCAGGCTGTCGGCATATTGCAGGCTGCGGAAAGTCCAGAGGGCTGAGCGTTGGCCGCCACCGCTCACAGCCAGCAGCACCATCTTGGGGCGCGGTCGGCCTAACTTCCTATGCCAGTTTTGCAGGATTTGCAGCGTCTGATTATGGTCATACACCAAAATGGAGTCGCTGTTCTGCTCTTTGATGACATTCAGGTTATAGGGCGCCCGGCCGTTGTCATAATGCAGGCCAAAGGCCTCGAAGCGGCTCTTGAGCACATCGTATTTTACTACCAGATTGAGTATCAGGAAAAAGGCCAGGGCTGCAGTGGCCGACCAGGAACCGAACCAGTAGGAGAAAGCACCGGTAAACATGACGGCAATGGTGAGGAACAGCACGGCCGAGGCGGCTGCCGGAATTTGAAAGATTTCGTAGTCGCGAAACAGGCCCAGCAGCAGAATGAGCAGGAAGATAAACAACTCAATAAAAACCAGGTTCAGGTGGTTCTGGTCGAAAACCTTGGTAACCTCGGTTTTGTCATAAAGACGGTCTTTTACAGGCACCAATTGCAGGCTCAGGTTCAGGTAGTAGCGCACCTTCTCCGGTTTGTGTTTCACCAGTACCAGCCTGTTCATGGCTGTGGCCCGCGTTACACGCACTTTTTTCTTCAGGGTGCTGTCGAAGCGGTAGGCGATTACCTTGAAAATATCTTTATTAGTAAACCAGAAATAGGTATAGAGGGTGATTGTCATGGCCAGGTAGCCGGTGAGCAGGCCGGTAATATCCAGCAATAGCTGGTGGCCGCTGGCTGTTTCGTGGTACAGTTGGTAAGCAATGATTCTGATAATGTACACAATCAGAAAAACCAGCGGTATGAGGCTGTTGTTGATGCTAAAATGCGTGAAGGGTTTGCTGAGCGAACCCAGAAAATGAAACTTATAGCCGTCCAGAATATAACAGGTGATATGGTAGGCAATGCTGAAACCGGCCAGAGCGATGCCCATAATGAGAAAGCTGAGAAAATTTACCTTTGATAAATACTCGGGATCGAGGAATAAGGAAGGGATGCCCAGGTAGGCGCCCATTTGGTTGGTGATGATGGCAAACAGCAGCAGCCAGAGCACCAGCAGTATCTGGTGGCGCTTTAGCTGGCTCAGCAGCAGGCGCAAAGGCAAAGAATAAAATAGTTTGCTAAAAAAAGATAGCCGCATACCTCTTATAACGTGCTAATTTTCTTCCGGTTCCTTACGTCCGGCATAGAGTTCGTATTCCAGCAGGCGGCAGTCGATCTTGCCGTTGTAAAATTCGAGCTTGCGTTTGGTACGCAGGCCGATATGACCGGCCAGTTCGCGGTTGCCGGTAAATACATAACCTGTATAGCCCTGACAACGCTGCTTGAAAAAATCTCCTATGGCCCGGTACACCGGTTTCAGGGCTTCTTTGTCGCCCAGGCGCTCGCCATACTCGGGGTTGAGAATGATGCAGCCGGGTGGTGGAGGAGGCTTGGTCTGGCGGAAATCCATGGTCTTGAACCTGATCAGGCTGCTTACTCCGGCTGTGCGGGCGTTGCTTTTGGCGGCCTGCACCGCCTGCGGATCGATATCGGAGGCCTCAATGGTAAGCCGGGGGCGGATTACTTTGGCTTTGGCGGCCATCTTCAGGCGGTTCCAGTACATGCGGTCGAAAGCGTGCAGGTGCATAAAGGCGAAGTTATCGCGCAGCAGGCCGGGGGCGGTACGGGTGGCCATCAGGGCAGCCTCAATGGCGATGGTGCCGCTGCCACACATGGGGTTGAGCAAGGGCTGCTGCGGTTGCCAGGCGGTACTGCGTAGCACGGCTGCGGCCAGCGCTTCCTGCATTGGGGCGGGGGTAGAGGTAAGGCGGTAGCCGCGTCTGGACAGCGACTCGCCCGTGGTATCGAAATAGAGGATAGCCTTTTTCTCCGCCCAATGCAGGAAGAGGCAGGCGCCATGCCTGCCCGGCCCGGTATCGGGCCGCTGGCCGCAGACTGCCCGCAGCCTATCCACCACCGCATCCTTGAGGCGCAGGTTGGCAAAGCGGTTGTCGCGGATGGTGGGGTTGCTCACAAAGCTGTCGATACGCAGGTAGCCGCTGGCCGGCAGGTGCTCCTCCCAGGGCAGGCCGCATGCTTGATCGTAGAGTTCCTGGGCGTTTTTGGCTTCTATTTCGGCAAACTGCCACAATACCCGGTAAGCGGTGCGCAGGTGCAGGTTGAGCTTCAGACAATCGCTGAAACTGCCACGCAGCGCTACGCCTTTGGATGATATGGAGAGTGGTTTGTAGCCCAACTCTTCCAGCTCTGTGGCCAGAATAGGGCCCAGGCGCGGGGCAGTGGTAACGAATATATGTCCTGCTTGCTGCACAGGTGCTAACTCACTTTATTTATGATAGATTTATAAGTAGTGGACATATGATCTTTTTAATACCAGATTATCAGGGGTTTATAATAGGGTTAGACCCGAAAACCACAAAATTTACCTACCTCATTTTTGAGTATTGTTATAGCCATTTTCTTTTCATGAAAGTATAAAAAAATCACCAAATACATAAATTTGGGCACTCTTCGTCCTGGAAGGTGGAAAATTCAGGTGAATTTTCCGGGCTAAATTACAGCGATAACCAATAACAAAAAAGAATCCGGGTCTGTAAGAGCTTGTCACCCTACAGCCCGGAACAGAAATGTTGTTCAGAGCGCTACCTTACACATTTTTGGAGCAGGCCTTGGCGGCAATATACTCGCGGTGGGCGCGGGCAATATGCACCAGGCTGATTTCTTTGGGGCACTCGGCCTCGCAGGCCCCGGTGTTGGTGCAGGCGCCAAAGCCTTCGGCCTCCATTTGCCAGATCATCTTTTCTACCCTGCGCTGGCGCTCCAGCTTGCCCTGAGGCAGCAAGGCCAGTTGCGATATCTTGGCGCTGGTAAAGAGCATGGCCGAGGCATTTTTACAGGCCGCTACACAGGCACCACAGCCTATGCACTGGGCGGCATCCATAGCCTCGTTGGCCACCTCCTTGGCTATGGGTATGCTGTTGGCATCCGGAGCCCCACCGGTATTGACACTCACAAAGCCCCCGGCCTGAATGATGCGGTCGAAAGCACTGCGATCCACAATCAGGTCTTTGATTACCGGAAAGGCCCTGGCGCGCCACGGCTCAATGGTTATTTCATCGCCATCGCTAAAGCTGCGCATGTGCAACTGACAGGTGGTAATACCCTGCTTGGGGCCGTGTGGCCGGCCGTTTATCACCATGCTGCAGGTACCACATATACCCTCACGACAGTCGTGATCGAAATGCACCGGTTCCTCACCCTTCTTTACCAAATCTTCATTTAACACATCAATCATTTCCAAAAACGACATATCGGGCGAAACATCGCTTACCTGATAGGTTTTGAAACCACCCTTGTCGTTGCTGTCTTTCTGGCGCCAAATGTTTAGTTTGAGGTTCATTTTATATCATTTAATGTTTTTAATTGTCGTTTTTATATTGCTGGCTAAAAGTTGCTTATTGTTATTTGCTTAAATTTCTTATTAGTTTTAATGTGCAACCATTTACTTCCTTATTTATAGCTACGTTGTGTCAGCTTCACATTTTCAAATACCAGTGGTTCTTTCTCCAGGGCTTCTTCCTGGTCCGGCCCCTGGTATTTCCAGGCTGCTACATAGGAGTATTCCTCATCAATGCGCTTGGCCTCGTTCTCTTCGGTTTGTGATTCTTCGCGGAAGTGGCCCCCGCAAGACTCCCTGCGGTTAAGGGCATCTTTGGCCATGAGTTCGGCCAGCTCCAGAAAATCGGCTACACGGCCGGCTTTTTCCAGGGTCATATTCATTTCCTCATTGGCTCCCAGCACTTTCACATTCTGCCAGAAACTCTCCCGCAGTTCGCGAATCATGCCGATGGCCTTTTTCAGTCCTTCTTCATTGCGGCTCATGCCTACATAATCCCACATGATCTTGCCCAGCTCCTTGTGGAATTCATCCACGGTTTTATCGCCATTTACACTCAACAGCTTGTTAATCAAGTCCTGAACGCCCTGCTCGGCTTCTTTGAAGGCCTCATGGTCGGTAGGCACTTTGTCGTATGGCATGTTGGCCAGATAGTCGCCTATGGTATAGGGCAGGATAAAATAGCCGTCTGCCAGGCCTTGCATCAGGGCGCTGGCTCCCAGGCGGTTGGCACCATGGTCGGAGAAGTTGCACTCACCAATGGCATAGAGTCCGTCTATGGTCGTCATCAGGTTGTAATCAACCCACAGCCCACCCATGGTGTAGTGTACGGCCGGGTAAATCATCATCGGCACTTCGTAGGGGTCATCGCCCTGTATCTGCTTGTACATGTCGAACAGGTTGCCGTATTTCTGCTCAATTACCTCTTTGCCCAGCCGTTGGATGGCCTCGGAGAAATCGAGGAATACCGCCTGTCCGGTAGGGCCTACTCCACGGCCTTCATCGCATACCATTTTGGCGTTGCGCGAGGCCACATCACGCGGCACCAGGTTACCAAATGCCGGATATTTACGTTCCAGGTAGTAATCGCGCTCTTCCTCAGGTATGTTCACCGCCTCTTTGGCAGTCAGGCCCGGCATGGCCTTTTTCGGCACCCATATACGGCCGTCATTGCGCAGCGACTCCGACATCAGCGTGAGCTTCGACTGATGGTCGCCCGAAACGGGAATACAGGTAGGGTGTATCTGCGTAAAACACGGATTGGCAAAATAAGCGCCTTTCTTATGGGCCCGCCAGGCTGCGGTGGCATTGGAGCCCATGGCATTGGTCGACAGATAAAAGACATTACCATAACCTCCGGTAGCCAGCACCACGGCATGGGCGCTGTGCGATTCGATTTTGCCGGTTACCAGGTCGCGTGTTACGATACCGCGCGCCTTGCCGTCCACCAGCACCAGGTCGAGCATCTCGGTGCGTGGGTACATCTTCACCTTACCGGCTGCTATCTGCCGGCTCAGAGCACTATAAGCGCCCAGCAGCAACTGCTGGCCTGTCTGACCGCGGGCATAGAAAGTACGCGATACCTGCGCCCCGCCAAACGACCGGTTGTCGAGCAAGCCGCCATATTCACGGGCAAAGGGCACACCCTGGGCCACACACTGGTCGATAATATTGTTGCTTACCTCGGCCAGGCGATATACATTGGCTTCGCGCGAGCGGTAGTCGCCCCCTTTGATGGTATCGTAAAACAGCCGGAAAACGCTGTCGCCATCGTTGGGGTAGTTTTTGGCAGCATTTATACCTCCCTGGGCGGCTATACTATGGGCTCTGCGCGGGCTGTCCTGGTAGCAGAAAGATTTAATATTATATCCCAGCTCGGCCAGCGAGGCGGCTGCCGAAGCCCCGGCCAGTCCGGTACCCACTACTATGATGTCGTACTTTCGCTTGTTAGCCGGGTTTACCAGCTTGATATTGAACTTATGCTTGGTCCATTTTTCGGCCAGGGGGCCTTCGGGTATTTTCGAATTCAATGCCATGATAATGACTATCTTTTAAGGTATAACACAATAGGAATAATGGCGAACAGGCCGGGTACGATGATTGCATATGCATAACCCAGCGCTTTGATAAAGCCGGTATATTTTACATGGTTGAGCCCCAGCGACTGGAAAGCGCTGCTGAAGCCATGCCAGAGGTGAAAGGCCAGCACGATCATGGAAAAGACGTAGAAGCCGCTGATCAGCGGATTGGCATAGGCCTCGGCCACCCATTTATAGGCATCGTGCATTTCTACTCCGTCTATCGTGACGGTAGGAATACCACTGCCGAATTTAAAGGCATACCAAAAGCCCTGCAGGTGCACTAGCAAAAAGATGAATATCAGGGTGCCCAGCAAAGTCATGCTGCGCGATGACCAACTGCTGTTGGCCGCTGCGCCATTTACTTTGTAGCCCACCGGTCGTGCCTTCTTGTTGCGCACATACAGGGTGTACGACACAAAAGCGTGCAACAGAATGAAAAAGAAGTTGAGCTTGGAGATGAGCTGGATAAGGCCATTGTGAGCCATAAAATGCGAATATACATTAAAGGCCTGGCCTCCGTCATCTTTCAGCAGTTGCAGATTGCCCAACAGATGGACAATAAGAAACAGGATTAAAAATAAGCCGGTAAGTGCCATGATGACCTTCCGCCCCACGCCACTTGTAAGTGCACTGATAAACCAATTCATGAGTTAAAACGATCTGTTTTTATTGATGCCCAAATATAGTTCAAAACCAATAGCTATTCAATTTCAAATAAGTTTAATTGACCAGTGGCTTTTTACCGTACTTCAAAGGCTTGCCACAGCCTGTACAAACAAAGCCAATATAGCTTTTTCAATAAAATAACCTATCCCGTCAACTGTGCTAACATGATAAAAAAATAAGCTGACTCGTCTGTAGCTACTTTTCCTGGCCTGTTATAATTTGTGCAAACCGGCAATAAGATTTGTGTATCTTTGCTAAGATTTTTCCTGTTAAGCAGCCATGCAGATAATAAAAGCCATTCGTTTCTTTCTCCTCTGGATAATCTTGCTGGGTCTTGTCGGCCAGCTTACGGGATTTTCTGTTTCATGGCAGAAAGAAAAAGTTATTTGTATGGCGTTTGATGCAGACGATTGTACCGAAAAAAGCGAAGAAGAGAAAGGAGAAAAAAACTTTATAGAATGGCAGTCTGATATTGTTTGCCAAACCCTGTTTCTTTCTTCTCATGCATTGAAAACATGCTTCCTGGTTTCTGACGATAACAGCTTGTTTAGCGGTTACCTCAAGATAATTACTCCACCTCCGGAGGCCAACCAGGGTTAAATTCCCTTAGCTGAGCTATTTTACCAGCTAGTTTGCCCATGGCGAACTACATTGTGTAATATATCTATTTGTTGCTACCTTGCCGGTGGAGAATGTGTTAACCATAAATTAAACCTTAAAACAATTATGCAAATTTTTAAACATATAAATAAAGACCTGCCTGCCAGTTTGGTGGTGCTGTTTGTGGCTGTACCGCTATGTCTCGGTATTGCCCTGGCCAGTGGCGCTCCGCTAATTTCCGGCATTATTGCCGGTGTGGTTGGCGGCATTGTGGTAGGTATGCTTAGCGGCTCATCGCTTGGTGTAAGCGGGCCGGCAGCCGGCCTGGCGGTAATTGTGCTCAATGCCATCGACCAACTGGGAGCTTTTGATATTTTTTTGCTGTCGGTAGTGATAGCAGGTGTTATACAACTTATCATGGGCTACCTGAAAGCCGGGGTTATTGGCTACTATTTTCCTTCAGCCGTAATCAAAGGTATGCTGTCCGGTATCGGTATTGTCATCAGCTTAAAACAAATACCGCATGCCGTGGGCTATGATGCCGATTTTGAAGGTGATTTTTCTTTTTTTCAGCTTGATGGCCAAACCACTTTATCGGAGCTCTTTAATATGGTGGGCTACATAAATCCGGTGGCCATTGGCCTGGCCCTGTCATCGCTAATTATTATCCTTTTTTGGGAAAAAGTGCTGGCCAAAAAGCACAAATTCTTCACCTTGCTGCAAGGCACTATTGTGGTGGTGTTACTGGGCGCCTTGTTTCAGTTTCTGGCACAAACGTACTGGCCGCACCTGGCCTTGTCGGCCGAGCACCTGGTTGCTGTGCCAGTAACCGAATCACTGGCTGATTTTGGTAACCTGATTACCATGCCTGATTTCAGCCAATGGGCCAACCCGCAGGTATATATAGTGGCTGTTACGTTGGCCATTGTGGCCAGTCTGGAAACCCTGCTTTGTGTGGAAGCTACCGACAAGCTCGATCCGCACAAACGCATTACGCCTACCAATCGAGAGCTTAAAGCGCAGGGGGTAGGCAATATGGTTTCCGGTCTGATTGGCGGCCTGCCGGTTACCCAGGTTATCGTGCGTAGCTCGGCCAATATACAAGCTGGGGCACAGACCAAGCTGTCGGCCATATTGCATGGCGTGTTTCTGCTAATCCTGGTGTTGCTGGCTCCAGAGTTTCTTAATCTGATACCGCTATCGGTATTGGCGGTGATTTTGATGCTGGTAGGTTATAAGCTGGCTAAACCGGGAATGTTCAAGCATATGTATTCACAGGGTCGCGATCAGTTTTACCCATTTATTATCACTATTCTGGGTATAGTTTTTACCGATTTGCTGATTGGTATCGGCATGGGGCTGGTGGTGGCTTTGTTTATCATCTTGCTGCGTAATTACCGCAATTCGCACTTTTTGCATATGCAGGAAAAGGTGAATAGCCACGACCGCCATAAAATACGCATGGAACTGGCTGAGGAAGTAACCTTCCTGAACAAGGCGGCCATTCTGAAAGAGCTGAACAACCTGCCATCCAACAGCGAGGTGATCATTGATATGACCAAATCGCACCGGGTGGATTATGATGTGCTTGAAATCATCGACAACTTCGCCAAAACTGCTCACGAGCGTAATATTGAGGTGAAACTGATCGGCCGGGGTGACCGCGAGGTAGTTGATTACTAAATATATTTAACTTAGCAACTGAATAACATGAAAATTCACGATATTACACGAAATGATAACGTTACACCGGCCAAGGCGCTGGCTTTTCTTGAAGAGGGGAATGCCCGCTTTGTAGCCAATAAGATGACTGGTCGCGACTGGCTTCAGCTAATTGCCAAAACCGCTTCGGGGCGGTATCCTTTTGCCATCGTACTGGGTTGCATCGATTCGCGCGTACCGGTAGAGGTGGTTTTTGATCAGGGTATAGGTGATTTGTTTGTAGCCCGGGTGGCCGGCAACGTACTCAATGATGACATGCTGGGCAGCATGGAGTTTGCCTGCCAGGTGGTAGGTGCCAGCCTGATTGTCGTGTTGGGGCATACCCGCTGCGGGGCTGTGCGTGGTGCTATCGAGCAGGTGGAATTGGGCCATTTTACCGGTCTGTTGGCCAAAATAGAGCCGGCTGTTAAGCAAGCCAAGGTAAAAAGCCCGGATCACGATGCCGATGAACTGATGGATGAGGTTACCAGGCTGAATGTGGATCATGTGGCTGAGGAAATCCTCGAAAAGAGTAGTCTGCTCAACCAAATGGTGCGCACGGGTAAGGTAGGCCTGGTGAAGGCTGTTTATGATGTGGACAGCGGCCGGGTAACATTTATTTGATAACCTGATATGACTACAGCCTCCGGAGATACTGATCGTCTTACGCAACTGGCAGCCGCACTGCGCCAGGCATTGCAAGGCGACCTGCCCGGGCAACAAGCGCAGAGGCGTATGATGCCCTATACGGGTGACACGAGACGTTTCTCGCTGGAGGTAAAAAAAGGTGCTCATGAGGGGGGCGTGCTGATCTGGTTTTACGAAAAAGCCGGAGAATTGTACTTCCCCCTCATTCAGCGCCCCGACTATGATGGCGTACACGCCCGCCAGATGAGCTTTCCCGGAGGCCGCAGAGACCCGCAAGACCGGGATATCATAGACACTGCCTTGCGCGAAAACGAAGAGGAAACCGGTGTCCCGGCCCGCGATATTGAAGTGCTCGGTACCCTAACTGATCTGTATATTATCGCCAGCCATTTCAATGTGGCGCCTGTAGTGGGTGTTTACCGCCATGAACCGGCTTTTGTAGCGCATCCTTTTGAAGTGGAGGAGATTGTCGAAGTGCCGCTTAGCCAATTATGTGACCCCGGCAATCGCCATGAGAAGCCGATGACCATTTTGCAGGGGGTGAGCATTACAGCCCCTTACTATCTGCTGGCCGGCAAGGTGGTGTGGGGGGCTACGGCCATGATACTGGCCGAATTAAAGGAAATTTTAAAGGGATTGCCAGCCGGGCTGCTTTGATATAATTTGTTTTGCTATTATTGCTGCCATGTCTGAGAGCGAGCTACCCTTGTTTACCAACGATGCCGTAGTGCTGGGCCTCTTACTGGTTACCCTGGCGGCTATTTTTCTTACGGCCAGAAGTAAACATCCTTTTTTTGTGAAATTTTATAAGTATGTGCCGGCTCTGCTGTTGTGCTATTTCATCCCTTCGGTATATAACTCCCTGGGGCTAATCGATGGCGAGCACAGCAATCTGTATTTTGTGGCATCACGATATTTACTGCCGGCCAGTTTGGTGTTGCTCACCCTGAGTGTCGATCTGAAGGAGATTATGAAACTGGGTGGCAAAGCGGTCATCATGTTTTTTGCCGGCACCCTGGGGGTGGTAATTGGCGGGCCGCTGGCTATCTTGCTTACCTCGCTGGTAGCCCCGGATGTGGTAGGCGGAGCAGGGGCTGATGCCGTGTGGCGCGGCATGGCCACTATTGCCGGTAGCTGGATAGGCGGGGGCGCCAACCAGGCAGCCATGTTCGAGCTCTTCAAACCGAGTGGTGACCTGTACTCTTCGGCCATTGCAGTAGATGTAATCGTTGCCAATATATGGATGGCCTTCCTGCTGTTCGGGGCCGCCCGCTCAGCCGTGGTCGATAAGCTGTTTAAGGCCGATGCTTCGGATATCGAGCATGTAAAACAGCGCATGGAAAACTACCGGGCCAGCATTATGCGCATGCCCACCATGACCGACAACATAGTGGTGCTGGCGGTAGGCTTTGGCGCTACGGCTGTCGGCCACCTGGTGGCCGGGGGTATTGCGCCATTTATTGCCGAGCACTACCCGCAGCTCGAAAAAATCAGCCTGACCAGCCCGTTTTTCTGGTTGGTAATTTCAGTTACGGTTATCGGCTTGTTATTGTCGTTTACCAAAGCGCGCGAGCTCGAAGGAGTGGGCGCCTCCCAGACCGGCAGTGTGATGATCTATATCCTGGTGGCTACCATTGGTATGAAGATGAATATCATGGCTATTTTCGACAACCCGGCCTTTTTTCTGGTCGGGGCACTGTGGATGCTCATTCATGTTACCGTGCTGCTCACGGTAGCCAGGATTATCAAAGCACCCTTCTTTTTTGTAGCAGTAGGCAGCCAGGCCAATATAGGCGGGGCGGCTTCGGCACCGGTGGTGGCCTCGGCCTTTCACCCGTCTTTGGCCCCTGTGGGGGTATTGCTGGCAGTGCTGGGCTATGTGGTGGGCACCGCTGGCGCCTGGCTGGCGGGTATCCTTATGCAGGCGGTGGCCCCGTAAAAACAAGCCTCTGACAGCTTGTCAAAGAATAGCTGACAAACAGATGATTTCTGCAGGTAGTTCAGGTGTCGTGTGCTACTTTTGCAGTACGTTTTACTGCCCTGTACTATGAAATATCTTTTTTCCATGTCCCTTACCGGAGCCCTGCTGCTCATCTTCGGTGTTGTTATTGCTGTAGCTACTTTTATAGAGAACGATTTCGGTACCATATCGGCTCAGGCGCTGGTATATAAAGCCTGGTGGTTTGAGGCGTTGTTGGGCCTGATGGCTGTCAACATGCTGGGGGTGATCTTTACCCATAAGCTGTATCGCAAGGAGAAGTGGGGTAGCCTGTTGTTTCATGCCGCCTTTCTGATCATCTTGCTGGGAGCGGCCATCACGCGCTTTACCGGTATAGAAGGGCTGATGCACATACGCGAAGGCCAGACGGCCACCAGCTTTATCTCTGACGAAACCTATATCAACGGCATCGTAATAGCCGGTGATGGTACCGAGCAGTTTAGTGAAAAGGTGCTTTTTGCCCCAGTAAAAAAAGCCTCTTTCCATAAAAGTATTGATGTGGATGGTATCGAAACCGATATTAAGCTGGTTCGTTACATCCCCAATGCCCAGGAAATAGTGGAAACCAACGAGGCTACCGGTGAACCGATTATCACCCTGGTTACGGCCGGGGAAGAGGGCCGCCAAAACCACTACCTGCGCAGAGGTGAGGTGCTTAACCTCAATGATGTGGTAATCGGGTTTGAGGCCGACCAGCGGGTGGCTATCAATTTTATCTTTCGCGATAGCCTGATGATGCGCTCCTTGCTGCCCATCGAAACTTTCAGTATGGATACACAACAGAAGGGCCAGATACCATACGACAGCCTGGTGAGGGCACCTTTCCGCCATTTATTGATTATCGGCCCGGTACAATTTGTGATCAAGGCCTTTAACCCGCAAGGGCAGGTGATGCTGGTGCCGGGGCCTATGGAGAAAAAGATGGCTGCTGTTGATGCCCTGGTTTTTCAGGTGCAGCAGGGAGACGACAGCCAGGAGGTAGTGGTGCGCGGTGGCAAAGGCTTTGTCGGCCAACCGCAGTATGTGCGGGTAGGGCAGGCAAACCTGATGCTGCAGTACGGCTCCAAAGAGGTGGAGGTGCCGTTTGCCGTTCACCTGCGCGATTTTCAGTTGGAGCGTTACCCGGGCTCCAACAGCCCTTCGTCTTATGCCAGCGAGGTGACGGTAATTGATGGCGACAAGGAGTTTCCATACCGCATTTACATGAACCATATCCTGTCGTACAAAGGCTACCGGCTTTATCAGTCATCTTACGATAAGGATGAAAAAGGCACGGTGCTGTCGGTCAACAAAGACAAGCCGGGTACTTATGTATCCTATACTGGCTACCTGTTGCTGGCCATTGGTTTGTTGTTTGTACTTTTCAACAAAAACAGCCGTTTTACGCAGCTCTCCAAGCTTATAGATCAGGTACATAAAAAGCGCGCTGCTCTGGCAGGTATGCTGCTGTGGCTGGCGCTGGCCACTCCCTTACAGGCGCAGGATGGGCATAACCACAGCGATTTTATTCCTTCCCGTGCTCAGGCCGATAGCCTGGCAACCCTGGTGTATCAGACCCAGGATGGCCGTATGGCGCCCCTGCATACCCTGGCCAGCGATGCCCTGCGCAAGATAAGCCAGCGTATTACCTACGAGGGGCTGACACCAGGCCAGGTGTTGCTGGGCATGATGGCGGCTCCTTTCTCCTGGCAGGAAAAGCCGATGATCAAAGTAAAAAACGAACGCATACAAGGCATGATAGGCGCCCCCGGTAAATATGCCCGCTTTGCCGACTTCTTTGATGCCGAAGGGCGCTACAAGATCATAGATGCCGTCAATGCTGCCTATGAGAAAAAGCCGGCTATGCGCAATCAGTTTGATAAGGACATTATAAAAGTGGACGAAAGGGTGAATGTGGCCTATATGATTTACTCCGGCTCCTTGCTTAAGATATTCCCGGTGCCCAACGACCCCGACCACCATTGGATATCACCGGTGGCGGAAGAAATGTATGGTATGAGTGGTACCGATTCGCTGTTTGTGCGCAAATCTTTCTATCAGTACATGTATCATTTGGCAGCCGGCCAACAGGATTCGGCTGCCATGTGGCTCAACTATATCAAAAAATACCAGCAACGCTTTGGCGGAGATATTATGCCTTCACCGGCACGCATTAAGCTGGAGATAGCCTTTAATAAACTGAATATCTTTGAAAGACTGTATCCATATTACCTGCTCACCGGTTTCTTTTTGCTGGTGGTTACTTTTATCAAGATTTTCAGACCACGTGCCCGCTTACGCTATGCTGTGCTTGTTGGCAAGTTGCTGATTGCAGCCGGCTTTGTGGCGCATTTGGCCGGTCTGGCCATGCGCTGGTATATATCGGGGCACGAGCCCTGGAGCAACGGCTACGAATCGATGCTCTATATAGCCTGGGCCAGCCTGCTGGCCGGGCTGCTCTTTAGCCGCAAAACCGAAATGACTCTGGCGGTAACCGCCATTCTGGCCGGCATCATTCTGTTTGTGGCCCACCTGAGCTGGATGGACCCGCAAATTACCAATCTGGTGCCGGTGCTCAAGTCGTACTGGCTTACAATTCATGTAGCTACCATTACCGCCAGCTATGGCTTTATGGGGCTGGGGGCATTGCTGGCTTTTATCAACCTGGTGTCATTCATTTTTATGCGACCGGATAATAAGCAACGTATTCTGCTCTCTATCAAAGAGCTTACCTATGTAATTGAAATGACCCTTACCTTCGGGCTGATTTTGCTCACTATTGGTAACTTTCTGGGTGGAGTATGGGCCAACGAAAGCTGGGGGCGTTATTGGGGTTGGGACCCGAAAGAAACCTGGGCGCTGGCGTCTATTATATTCTATGCTTTTGTACTGCACATGCGTTTTATTCCCGGACTCAAGAGCCTATATGCCTTCAATCTGGCTTCTTTGCTGGCTTTTTCCTCCATTATCATGACTTATTTTGGGGTTAATTTCTATTTGTCGGGGCTGCACTCTTATGCGGCCGGAGACCCGCTGCCGATCCCGGATTTTGTGTACTATACCCTTGCAGTTATCGCAATTGTAAGCGCCTGGGCCTACTGGCGATACAGGCGCCTGATGGTGGTTGAAGGCTAATTGTTTGTCAAGTGTCGATGTTCTTTGAGGTGAGAATTATCAAGAAAGATCGCTCCTTTAAGCTAAAATCAATAGATATTCCTGTACTTTGTGCCTGTCTCTTCGTAAACGGCCCTTGTGGAACATATAAGGCACTTTTTGCATGCCTGCCTGGAGTTCAGAGCAGGGTTTATAGAACGTAATTTATGACCAGGTAACATAGTTTGCTAAAAAGTATTAGCATTATACATCTATATTCTACTTTTTTACATCTTAGTAGTTTGTCGGGCTTTCTGACCACAGAAAGATTAGGTGAGGTTAGCTGGTCTATAATTTTCTTATCCTGATTTTTTTCTTGGTGATTGTCATAAAATAATGGCCGGGTTTATCACAATAGTCTTCAAGAACCTTCAGAAGATTTTTTGCGATGTTGTCAAAGTCAAGCTTGTTATAACGTAAGAGAATTACCGAACAGTCTTTAATGTTGTGCGAAAATACCAATTCACCGAAGCCTTTATCTTCAGTAATTATAAATCCTCTCTTTGATATTGCTATATCTATTACTTGCTTGTCGGTGATACCAGGTTGGTGTTTACGTATTGAGAATGTTTCAAATTTTTCTTCATTAAGATGGTCTATAATTGCCTGGTCAACATTCTCGTCTATGATAATCATGCTGTCTCAAGGGTTTCCTCATTGGCAATTATGTCTGCAGCATATTCAAGGGCTGCCAAAATCTGTTCCTTAGTTAAATGTGGGTAACTTTTTAAGAGGTCGGCTATGCTATAGCCGTCTGCCAATTTTCTCATTACAAGCTCTACGCTAATCCTTGTCCCCCGTATTATAGGTTTCCCCAGCATAATGTCCGGATTTCGTTCTATGAGTTGTTTGTATTCCATATAGTTTTTATTGTAAATATACTCAATAAATTACGTTTTTTCAACCTTACATGTTTCCCCCGATAGTCTAGGAATAAGCGTAAATGCAGGTGTGGGTTTTTAGTTCAACTGACCGGGCAAGCCCGCTTTGCCGCTGACAGTCTCTAAGCTGATATGCGGGTGAAAATCTCCTCCAGGGGAGTAAGGGGGCGGAAAGCTAAGTACTAAAATCGGATGACGGAAAATCGCAAATCTGCCATCACTGGTCTGCAATCTTCAATCATAATTCCTTAGCGCCTGCCTCTGCGTTTTTTCTCCGGTGCTTTGGCAGCCAGTTCCAGGCATTCTTCCAGCGTCAGGCTGGCCGGGTCTTTGCCTTTGGGGATTCTCACATTCTTCTTGCCGGCTTTGATGTAGGGGCCGTATTTGCCGTTTAGCACCTGAATATCAGGGTTTTCGTCAAAAGTCTTGATGATACGGTTGGCATCGGCTGCCCGTTTGGCCTGGATTAGCGCTATGGCTCGTTCTTCATCTATCGTATAGGGATTATCGTCCTTTTCCAGCGAAACAAATTTGCCCTTATGCCTGATGTATGGCCCAAAACGCCCGATGGCTGCCACAATCGGCTCGCCTTCGAACTGACCCACCTCGCGTGGCAGCTTAAAAAGCTCCAGGGCTTCTTCCAATGTTATGTTTTCTATCAACTGATCAGCCCGCATGCTGGCCGAGCGTGGTTTTTCATCGCCATTTTCCCGGTCACCGTTTTCGCCTATCTGCACATAAGGACCGAAGCGTCCCATTTTGGCATAGACATTCTTACCGGTTTCGGGGTCTTGCCCCAGCAGGCGTTCCTGGCTGGGTCGCTCCACTTCTGCGGTTTCTTCTACACGCTTGTGAAACGGGTGGTAGAAATTATCAATCATGGCGACCCAGTCTTCCTGGCCGGCAGCAATTTTATCGAATTTCTCTTCTACCTTGGCGGTAAACGAGTAGTCCACAATATCGGGGAAATGCTCCACCAGAAAGTCGTTTACCAGCATGCCCATATCGGTAGGGAAGAGTTTGTTCTTCTCGGTGCCGGTTATTTCGGTTTCGGTGGCTTCTGTCAGGCCCTGCCCGTCAAGGCGCAGTAGCTCGTACTGGCGCGGCTTGCCCTCGCGCGATTCTTTCACCACATAATTGCGCTTGATAATAGTAGAAATGGTAGGTGCATAGGTAGAGGGCCGCCCGATACCCAGTTCTTCCAGTTTTTTTACCAGGCTGGCTTCGGTGTAGCGGGCCGGATGGCGGGTAAATACCTGACGTGCCAGCATTTCCTCCAGGGTAAGTGGTTGGCCTACCTGCAGGGGTGGCAGCATGCCGGTAGCCTGGTGGTTGTTATTTTCCTCATCACTGCCTTCTACATACACTTTCAGAAAGCCGTCAAAGGTTACCACTTCACCGGTAGCTACCAGGTGTTCGTTGCTGGTGGAGATGCCAATGGTTACGGTGGTCTTCTCCAATTTGGCATCGGCCATCTGGCTGGCGATGGCACGTTTCCATATCAGCTCGTAGAGACGGGTGGTCTGGCGGTCGAGGCCGGCACTGTGCTTCCCAAAATCGGTAGGCCGGATGGCCTCGTGGGCCTCCTGGGCACCGGCAGCCTTGGTCTTATACTGGCGTACTTTTACATACTCCTCGCCATAGGCCTGGCGAATCTCACGGGTGGCTCCGGCAATGGCTTCCTGCGACAGGTTGGTGGAGTCGGTACGCATGTAGGTAATCAGCCCGTTTTCATAGAGTTGCTGTGCCAACCGCATAGTTTGCGCTACCGAATAGCCCAACTTGCGTGAGGCTTCTTGTTGCAGGGTAGAGGTGGTAAAGGGTGCAGCCGGGCTCTTCTTGCCCGGTTTTTTCTCCAGGTTGGTAATGGTAAAAATCGCCTCTTTACATTGTTCCAAAAAGGCTTTGGCTTCTTCCTTGTTTTTGAACTTGTGCGGTAGCTCTGCTTGTAGATCTTCCCCGCTGTCGAGCTTAAAAAGGGCCGTTACCTTGAAAGAGGACTCGGGTTTAAAGTTCTCTATTTCACGTTCGCGCTCCACTACCAGCCGCACGGCCACCGATTGCACGCGGCCGGCCGACAGGCCGCTTCTTATCTTCTTCCAAAGTATAGGGCTGAGCTCGAAGCCTACCAGGCGGTCGAGTACGCGCCTGGCCTGCTGGGCATGCACCAGCTCCATATCTATGCCGCGCGGGTTTTCCAGCGACTTGAGCACGGCATTTTTGGTGATTTCACGAAAAACAATGCGCTTGGCCGTATTCTCGTCCAGCCCCAGAGCCTGCAACAAGTGCCAGGCAATGGCTTCCCCTTCGCGGTCATCGTCAGTAGCCAGATATACGGTTTCGGCCTCTTTGGCCAGTTTCTTGAGTTGCTTTACTACCTCTTTCTTTTCCTTGCTTATTTCGTATTTGGGCGTAAAGCCATGCTCTTTGTCAATGGCATCGTCTCCCTTAGGCAAATCGCGTACATGTCCGTAGCTGGAGGCCACTTTATAATCTTTACCCAGGTAGCCTTCAATGGTTCCGGCTTTGGCGGGTGACTCTACTATTACCAGGTTTTTTGGCATATAAGGGAAAGGCTAAGGTGTCTGTGATTTTGAAAAGGCCAAATATCTATAAAATTTAATAAAAACATAGCCATCCGGTTGGCTTACCTGCTATTTTTCTATATTTATACCCAAATAGATTACCAGATTTATGGCAAAAACTTTGTTTCTGATGCGCCATGCCAAGGCCCGGCAGGAGTCTGTTGACGACCGTGATTTCTCACGCGAACTCACCGAACGCGGCATGCGCGATGCAAGTCTGGTTGGCGATTATTGCCGCAAGCGCGGTCATCGGGTGGATATGATCATTAGCAGCCCGGCTGCCCGGGCGCTGGCCACAGCCGAACTGGTGGCTGGCCAGTTGGGCTATCCCCTGGAGCAGATTCATACCAACGAAGAGCTGTATATGGCTTCGGTACGTACTTTTCTGCAGGTGGTAAACCACTTGAAAAACGACTGGCAACAGGTGCTGCTGGTAGGGCATAATCCGGCCATCAATTACCTGGGCGAGTACCTTTCGGGGGCCGAAGTGGGCCATATGCCTACCGGCAGTGTGATGATTATCGGTTTTGATGCCGACAACTGGAGTGAAATATCGCAAAATACCGGCCACCTGCGCGATTTTGTTACCCCGCGCATGATCAAAGACGAAGAGGTGTAACCTTGCGATTTGGAATAGCTTCCGGAAGGTGTCCTCAACTTTATTCGTCTCTTATAAATATGGCTACGATAACTAAATTTATAATTTATAAAACATTGTAAATGAAATATTTATACGTCTTTCTTCTATTGTTGACTTTATATAGACCGGGATATAGCCAGATTATTTGGCAAAAATGTTCCTGTAACCCGGTTATGACAAAGGATGATTCCTTTTATGAAGGACTGGCAATAGGTAGCCCGTCTGTAATTATAGACAGCGGGGAGTTTAAGATGCTGTATGCCGCAGGTGGACGTGACAGCAAAGGCAGAATCAGCCTGGCCCGGTCTGCCGATGGCGTTACCTGGACTAAGCATCAGAATGGCACGCCTGTATTTGAGGTGGATACTGCCGGCAGTTGGGACAGTCATTTTCTGGATACTCCCGATTGGCTCTGGGACGGTATAAATTACAAGATGTATTATTTCGGTGATAACGACAACGATCCGCTTAACAGCGGAATTGGCGTAGCTGTGTCAACGGATGGAATTAATTGGCAAAGAGTTACCAACCAACCGGTATTAACGGGAGGGGCTGCCGGGGAGTGGGATGAGCTTTATATTGAGTCTCCCAGCGTTGTATTTGATGGCAATATGTACTATATGTATTTTTCAGGTGTTGATGCCAGCTATAAGGTAAGAATCGGTATGGCCACCTCTCAGGACGGTATCAACTGGACCAAATATGCCAATAATCCGGTGGTTACCGAAGGTGGCTTGTTCGACTGGGATGGTTTTTCGGTAGCAACGCCAACTGTTTTGTTTAAGGATGGCAAGTTTGAGATGTGGTATAGCGGTGTCTCCAATTTTGACTTGCAAGATAATAAGATTGATACGGTCAAGCTGGGCTATGCCACCTCAGAAGATGGCTTCAACTGGATCAAGAGTTCGCATAACCCTGTTTTGCACACTTATTCGCCACCATATACTTCTTTTGAAACGCGCGGCCCCTGGGCGCCAAGCGTTCGGTATTTACCTGCATCTGACAGCTATTATCTTTGGTATGAAACCGCCTATGGTTTTGGTTTGGCCACATCCGGTTCTGTGATAACTGCACTCGATAAGCAAGAAATAACTGCTGATGGCGTAAGTATCTATCCTAATCCAACCACTAAAATGGTCAACATAGTGGCCGGGCGTCCGATGAAAGCCTCTATTTACAACCTGCAGGGGCAATGTGTTGTCAGGGATATTCATATCAACAAAGGGCGCAATACTGTAGCCTTACCACTTGGGTCAGGGATATATACAATTCTGCTGGAAACAGGGGAGGCATTTATTGCCAGAAAGTTGATCGTGGACTGAAGTGGTCGGGTAGAGGATTAAATTATTTCCTCCAGCCTATTCTTTTACCGGTATTGTACCACCGGCAGATTGTCATATATTTGATTTTTGCAACTGAAAACAAATAGCCGATGGATATAGGTAAAGCGCTGGAAAGCGCCATGATCTGGTTTGGCGATGCCATGTGGGGTACGCCCTTGCTGGTATTGCTGCTGGGTGGCGGTATTTATTTTTTCTTTTATTCGCGCTTTGTCCAGTTTAAGCATTTCGGCCATGCCATCAACGTGTTGTTGGGGCGTTATGACAATCCCGAAGAAAAAGGCGAGATCAACCACTATGAGGCGCTTTCTACCCATTTGGCGGCTACTGTAGGTATGGGCAATATCAGCGGGGTGGCGGTGGCTATCCTGACGGGCGGCCCGGGTGCCATCTTCTGGATGTGGGTGAGCGCCTTTTTCGGTATGGCTACCAAGTATTTTACCTGCAGCCTGGCTATCATGTACCGCGGCAAAGACTCCTGTGGTCAGTTGCAGGGCGGCCCCATGTATGTAATACGCGAAGGACTACACCATTCCTGGCATTGGTTGGCAATATTGTTTAGTGTGGCCGGCATGATAGGGGTACTGCCCATTTTCCAGGCCAACCAGCTTACCCAGGTTATCCATGATGTAATGCTGGCACCTTTTGGTTTGGGCGATGCTTATTATCGTTCGGAGTGGCTGAGTTTTCGTATATCCGATCTGATGACCGGGCTGGTGCTTACTGCCCTGGTGGCTTCCATTATCTTCGGGGGTATCAAGCGTATCGGCACGGTAGCCGGCAAGCTGGTACCGGTGATGGTAATCGTTTATTTTATCACAGTGCTGGTGATAATCTTCTTGCATATCGAGCATGTGCCGACCATGTTCAAGCTGATATTTACCGATGCTTTTACCGGTGATGCTGTGGTGGGCGGTGCGGTAGGTTCGGTTATCCTGATTGGCGCCAAGCGGGCGGCTTTCTCCAACGAGGCGGGCATCGGTACGGCCCCGATGGCACATGGAGCTGCCAAAACCGATGAACCGGTGCGTGAAGGCCTGGTAGCCATGATTGGCCCGGCTATCGATACCCTGCTGGTTTGTACGCTTACCGCGCTGGCTATCCTCATTACCGACTCCTGGCTTACTACCTCCAAAGAGGGGGTATCGGTTACCTTACAGGCCTTCAATGCCGGGGTGCCCTATGGTGGTTATATCCTGGCGCTGTGTGCGGCTATTTTTGCCCTTACCTCGCTCTTTTCCTTGTCTTATTATGGCGAAAAATGCTACGCCTACCTGTTTGGTGCGGAGCGCAAAAAACAGTATCTGCTAATTTATGTAGCCAGTATTATTCTGGGCTCGGTGGCCTCGTTGAAAGCAATTATCAGCCTGATAGACGGCATGTATGCCACCATGGCTATTCCTACGGTCATTTCAGCCGTGTTGCTTTCGCCCAAAGTAATGGCTGAGACCAGGCGCTATTTTGCCCGTATGAAGGAAAGGGGCAGGGCTTAGGTAAGCAGTAAACCAATAATCAAAAAGGACATTGGTATATTTTTATCAACTGTTCGGCTATCAGAATTTCAAGTAAACCAGCACATTTCCGGCATGCCAATCGTATTTTAGCACCACGTACTCATGAAAAGGACAATACTTCTGGGAGTTCTGCTGCTGTGGCTTAAGCCCTTGCTGGCGCAGGAAACAGGCCCCATAGCCACCGAGCGCCCCACACAATCAATCGGTTCGCTGGTGCTGCCGACCAATAGCTTCCAATTCGAGCAGGGTTTTACCTATGCCAGCGATACCCTGGTGCTGGACGGTTTCTTTCGCCTGGCTATTTCCAATCTGGGTGAAATCCGGCTGTTGACTTTCTATGATTCTCCAAAAGTGATTGTGGGCGCCAAGGTTAAACTTCTGAAAATGAAAAATTACCGCCCCGGTCTGGCTATTAAGGCTGATCTGACTGCCGGCCGGCTTACGGATGTGCGTTTTGTAGTAATGCAAAAAATCAGCGACCGCCTGCTTACCACTGTCAATATCGGCTATACCTCATTCACCGGTAAGTATTATGCGGTGGCCGCCCTGTTCTATGCTTTCGGTCGGGGTTTTAGTGTATATGGCGAAGGTTTTTTGCATGGCAACTATGTGCAGCTCAACAGCGGTATTATGTGGGCGTTTAACCCCGAGACGCAGATAGACCTTAGTGTAGGTCTGCTTGACTTGCGCACAGCCTATATCAACTTCGGCTTTGCCCGCAGGTTTAAATACCGCAAACAGCAATAACCGTCCACTCCGATAAGAATTTATCACCACTGGCGTTTTGATGACGGCAAGCATTAACTTTGCAGCACGATGATAAGGGCTATACGATCATATTTTTTACTGTTTGTTTTAGTGGTACCGGCCACCTTGCCGGCTGCGGCTCAAGCTGATTTTAAAGATATGAGCACGGTAAACTCCTATGCCGATGAGCAACTGCCTTTTCTGACAAACGATGGCCGCACCTTGATTTTTACCAGAGGGCACCACCGCCAAAATGCCGGAGGTAAGGCCGATGCCGGAGATATCTGGTACAGCCAGTTTAGCGATTCGGCCGGTTGGAGCGTGCCGCAACGCCTGCCGGCCGTGCTCAACAACCAGTTTTATAACGGGGCCTTTGCCTATCGGGCCAATAGGCTCTGGGTGTTCGGTATTTACCGCAATGGCGCGGCCCCGCTACCCGGGGTGTCGGTAAGTACGGTCCTCGCCTGGCCGCAGCGCTGGTCGCCCCCGCAAAGTATGCCCGTTACCTATTTTCGCAACTTGTCGGCCAACAACGGCAACTGCCTGTCGGCTGACGGTACCATTATGATCCTTTCGCTGGAGTCATTCAAAAGCCGTGGTGCGGAAGACCTGTATGTGAGCTTTTGGCAGGCCGACCAACAAAAGTGGAGTGAGCCGCTCAACCTGGGTGATGACATCAATACGCCTTTGCAGGAGTTGACGCCTTACCTGGCCCCCGATAACAAAACCTTGTTTTTTGCCTCCAACGGCCATGGCGGCTTCGGCAGCCGTGACATCTTCGTAGCCCAGCGCCTTGATGATAGCTGGACACACTGGACCGCCCCGCGCAATCTGGGCGCTGCGATAAACACCGAAGGAGCCGAAATGGGCTACCGCTATTACCCCGATCTGGAGCTGGCTGTTTACACTTCCACCAAAAACAGCGATGGTTATGGCGATATTCGCCTGGTGGATGTGAAGCCCGAAGAAATGAATGCTGTGCTGGAAGATGAATTGGTAGCTACGCCAGTGGCTGAAAAAGATACGGTGAAGCTGGTTGTGCAGCAACCCCTGCCGGAAGAAAACATCCTGCAGCTAAAAGGTAAAATAACCGATAAAACCACCGGCAAGGCCGTGCTGGCGCGTGTGCGCATTAAAGATGAGAACGGCTATGTGGGCGAGCATTTCAACGATTCAACCTATGCTTTTACCGTGCCCTCGAAGCATAATTATGTCTTGCAGGTAGATGCCGATGGCTATGTGAGCCGCAACCTGGAATTACAACTTGTCACTAATGAAGCACAAGTGGTAGTGCATGATGTGGCGTTGGAGCCTATTAAGGTAGGCAAGACCATTAAGCTGGAAAATGTACTTTTCAAGCGCGGTACAGCCGAGTTTTTGCCATCCTCATACGATGAACTGGACCTGGTAGCCGAAATGATGCTCAATAACCCCAATATGGAGATCGAGCTGGCCGGCCATACCGACAATGTAGGCGTGCCACAACTCAACCTGCGCCTTAGTCAGGACAGGGTGAATGCGGTAATCGACTACCTGGTGCAAAAAGGGGTGGAGCGTAGCCGCCTCTCCGGCAAAGGATATGGTGGCAGCCGGCCGGTAGCCTCCAATGCTACCGAAGCCACCCGCAGGCTCAACAGACGGGTGGAGTTTACCATTGTGAAACAATAGGACTGTTTTTTGTCAATCTGCTTATCTGTACACTTATTGCATATTTTGCCACCTCCTTTAAGCCGGCAACAAACTAGCTGTTTTTAGCTGTAATGGAGTCCTTTCTTGTCCTGCCTGAATTGGCTGATCTGGCTGTTCTGCCTGTTCTGGCTGAGGCTCCCGAAGCCAGGCTCCCGAAGCCAGGCTCTCGAAGGCAGTTGACTGTGCTGGCTGAGGCTCCCGAAGCCAGGTTCTCGAAGAAAACAAGATATCCCCGGACTTGTTCCGCCCGCCTGACCCCATTCGGGCAGGGGGTCTCTATGGTAGTCCTGCGCTTTGTGCTATAGAACCCGGCCTGCCTGCCCAAGGCAGGTACGGAGGCGGGGGGGATGCTTTTGGCTTCGAGCCTACCCGCGGTACGCAGGCTTCGAGCTACCAGCCTGTCAGCGGCAGGCGGGCTTCGAGCTTCCAACTTCTTGCTTTAATCCTTTGTGCCCTCAGCGGTTAAGATAGAAGATTTGAGAAGTATCCGGCTTCAGACATCAAACTGACCCGCATGTCTTCTTATATTCTTCAACAATATCTATCAATTATAAAAAGCTTCTATCCTGGTACTTAGCCTTTTTGCCGTAATCATCGTATTTTTAAGGTTGGAAAAACAAAACCAATCTGCTTATGAAACGAACACATAACCTGCTTTTAATCTTGTTTATGGCCACAGTGTTGTTAAGCTGTGGTGAAAAGAAGGAAAAAGAGCAACCGAAATTCATGCAAAAAGAAGCTGTGCCGGGCTTACACAACAAGGCTACGGTATTCTTTCAGCCTTTACCCGAATCAGCTTCCAATGAAGCCAATCCGGCTACCGATGCTAAAATCAAGCTCGGTCATGTATTGTACTTCGACAACCGTTTGTCGAAAAACAACACCATTAGTTGCAACTCCTGCCATAACCTGGCTACCTATGGGGTTGACAACAAGCCTACCTCTCCGGGTGATGCCGGTGAGCTCGGGCCGCGTAATTCACCCACTGTGCTCAATGCTGCCCTGCATATTGCTCAGTTTTGGGATGGTCGTGAGCCGGATGTGGAGGCGCAGGCCGGAGGGCCTATCCTGAACCCCATTGAAATGGCCATGCCCGATTCCGGTGCCGTGATGCAGCGTCTCAAAGGAATCAAAGGTTATCAGGAGCTGTTTAAAGCGGCCTATCCCGATGACGAAGACCCGTTTACCTATCAGAACCTGCGTTATGCGATCGGTGCATTTGAACGCCAGTTGCTTACGCCTTCGCGCTTCGATAAGTACCTGGCAGGTGACAAAACCGCTCTTACCGAGGCCGAACAAAAAGGTCTGCAAACATTTATAGAAACGGGCTGTATTACCTGCCATACCGGGCCCCTGGTAGGCGGCAACATGTTCCAAAAGCTTGGCCTGTACGGTAGCTATGCCGAACTAACCGGGGCTGAAAAGGACGATCTGGGTAAGTATGAAGTAACCGGTAATGAAAATGATAAGTATATTTTCAAGGTTCCTTCTCTGCGAAATGTAGAAAAAACCTATCCGTATTTTCATGATGGTGGGGTAGAAAAACTGCAGGACGCTGTGAAGATCATGGCCAAATTGCAGCTCAACAAAGAGCTGACCGATGAACAGGCCAATTCGATTGTAACCTTCCTGAAATCACTTACCGGTGAAGTGCCGGCTCAGTACAAAGAGGCACCCGACATGCCTATGTAAAGTTTTGTACGGTTAAACATTTAATAAAGGGTGGCAAGGTTTATCTTTGCTACCCTTTAATTTTTGCTGCTATGAAACTGGATATTCTTGCATTTGCCGCCCACCCCGATGATGTGGAGATGAGTTGTGGTGCTACTATTGTCAAATACGCCTCACTGGGACGTAAAGTGGGTATAGTGGATTTTACTACCGGCCAGATGGGTACCCGAGGTACCCCTGAGCTACGCTTGCAGGAGGCGTCCCGCGCTGCTGAAATTATGCAACTGGTTGTACGCGAAAATCTGGGATTTGAAGATATTTTCTTCAAAAATGATATCGACCATCAACTGGAAGTGGTAAAGATGATTCGCAAATACCGGCCGGAGATCATTCTGGCCAATGCTCCGCAAGACCGCCATCCCGACCACGGCAGGGCTGCCGAAATTGTGAAAGCTGCCGTATTCCTGTCTGGCCTTGCCAAACTGGAAACCACACTCGATGGCGAGCCACAGACACCCTACCGTCCGCGTAGTGTATATCATTACATTCAAAGCACTATGCTCAAGCCCGATTTCGTGGAGGATGTAAGCGGCTACTGGCAACAACGCCAGGAGGCTATCGCAGCTTTTGCTTCACAGTTTCACGATCCCAATGGTAATGAGCCCGAAACTTTTATTTCTTCACCCATTTTTTTGCAAATGCTGGATGCCCGTGGAAAGATGCTGGGGCAGTCGATAGGGGCGGAATATGGCGAGGGCTTTGTGGTAAACCGCAACCTGGGTGTTAACGATATGTTTTCCTTGCGGTAGAAATCAGTTGTCTTTTTCCTGCTGCCGGTAAAAATACAGCAGTATTTCGGCATCGGCAGGCGGTAATGCTTTATCAGGCCAGCGCAGGCCGGCCAGCCGGTGCGCTTCCTGCACTACCGGCTGATTAGGGTAGAAATGATCACGCACAAAGTGCAGATATTTGAGTACTTTGAAGCCATCCAGCCAGGCTAGCCAGTTCTTGCTATAGATAGCCAGGGTAGTACTTTGCCGGTTTATGCGCGCCAGTTCAAGGCTATAGTCCTGTTCCTGCAAAAAAGCCTGCACACTTGCCGGCAGGCTATGTACCAACGATGTCGCTTCGGTTGGCTTAGCCCGGTAAAATTTTTCTCTTATTAGCAACAGTGCCCCCAGATCGAGAAACGACTGCAGGCTGTAGGTATAATAGGGCCCGGGAGGGTTTTGCAACCATTGGCGCAGGGCTTTGCCGGTACCGAAAGGCACCCGGTCAGAGGGCCGTGCGGCCGGCCATACCGTAGTGCCGGTAATCTCCGCCACCTCGCCCAGGGGCATCAATTTGTGTAGAAAATAGAAATCTTCTCCGGCTTGCCGCTTGTTCATGCCTCCGGCTTTCAGGTAGGCATCTTGTCGTACTACCATGGTGCTACCCACCGTGTGCCGGGCAAAAGGATAACCGATATGCGCCAGCGCCTGCACATAGTAGCGCAGGTGCAATTCATACTGTACAATACCGCTGCGCAGCCGGCTCTCTTCGGGTAGCGGATGCTCATAATAAACAACTGCTCCGATGGGTGGTGGGCTGTTGTGGTAAAATGTATCGTAGATGACTGTCAGGTAGTTGGCAGCTACCGTACAATCGGCATCCAGGCATACAATTACCCCATCTGGCTTACTCAACTGCTCAAACCTGCGGGCGGCATCATCCATACCGGCCTTGCGTGCCAGGCCTACCCCGGCAGTTTTGGCCGGCAGTTGCAGGTAGGTGCTGTACAGGGCAAACCAGGGCTTGGCAGTGACTCGCCAGCGCTCCAGGCTATGCAATGTTTGCCGGTTTTGTTGTTGTACGTCTGCCGGAGCATTTTCGGGCTCATTCACCACTACCAGCACCTCTATCTCTCCGGGAGGTGGGGTGCAGGCAAGCAGGCTATCAAGGGTAGGCAGTATGTCGGGCTCATTATAGCAGGGTATCACCACCACCATACTCAGCCCCTTTGCTGGCGCTTTGCCGATAAGGGGCTGCGCAAAGGCATAACGCTCAAAATACCTGTTCATGTTAATCTATGGCGACAACCGTTCGATCTGCCAGCTACTGCCGCTGTGGGTAAAGCGGATGCGGTCGTGCAGGCGGCTGGGGCGACCCTGCCAGAATTCAATCATTTCGGGTTGCAGGGCATATCCACCCCAGAAAGGCGGCCGGGTAACGGTGCGACCGGCATTTTTCAGGCTGTATTCGGCAAATTTGCGCACCAGGTAAAAACGCGAAGGTATCGGATCGCTTTGGTGCGATATCCACGCCCCGATGCGGCTCTTCAATGGCCGGGTCATAAAGTAGGCATCCGATTCGGCCGCGCTGCACTTGCTCACCGGCCCGCTGATGCGCACCTGACGCTCCAGCCCCTGCCAGAAAAAAGTAAGACTGGCATATGGGTTTGCCGCCAGATCACGGCCCTTTTTGCTGTTGTAGTTGGTGAAAAACTTAAACTTGCCGTCCTCCAGACCTTTGAGCAGCACGATGCGGGCATCGGGCCGGCCGTCAGCACCTACGGTGGACAGTGTCATGGCATTAGGCTCGGGCAATTGCGCATGCAGGGCCTCGTCAAACCATTTTTCAAAAAAAGCCAGTGGGTCGGAGCCTACTTCTTTTTCGTTGAGGTATTGTCCTGCATAGTCGCGCCTTATTTGGGAGATGTCTTGTTCCATAGCTGCCTGCTGCAAAAGTAGCGTTTATGCTGTTTTTGCAGCAGTGCCGTTTATATTATTCTTTTGCCCCTGATAAAATACGTGCCTTACAACCCTAAGAGAATATTTGCCGTTATTTTTATAAATGATTACATTTCACAAGAGTTTGGCAAATTGTGTTGAATAAAAATTACGATTGTTATGGCTGACAGTATTTTTTTTAAGTACAAAAGCGATATAGAGCCTGCCGATGGCAGTATTCTGGTATCGGAGCCTCACCTGCCCGATATCAATTTCGATCGTACCGTAGTGTTGCTTTGCCGGCACAACAACCAGGAAGGTAGTTTTGGTTTTGTGCTCAATAAACAATCGAATGTGCTGCTGGAAGATGTGCTAAAGGATGCCAAGGGTATAAAAATACCTGTTTTTATCGGTGGACCGGTAGAGCAAAACACCCTGCATTTTATTCATAATGACGACACCCTGACTGATTCGCAGTTTGTAGCCAAAGACCTGTACTGGGGTGGCGACTTTGGCCTGCTACTTAGCTGGCTGCGTGAAGGCCTGCTGCATGAAGACAATGTAAAAATATTTCTGGGATATTCAGGGTGGTCGCCCGGTCAGCTTCAGGATGAGATAGAGCAGAACTCCTGGATGGTGTTCAATCCGGAAGATCATGAATTTGTATTTAAAATAGCCTCACAGGAAATGTGGCAACGGGTGCTGCAGGAGCGTGGCGGTCGCTACAAGATGTATGCGAAATATCCCGTTGACCCAAGACTTAATTGAGGTAAAGATTAATTATGTTTGCCTAAATTTTAGGTAGTAAAGCAAGAAGAATGGCGAAGGAGCGTGCAGATAAGGAGATTACAGAATTGCAGGATTCTGTTACCAGCGCAGACGGGCAGTCTGCTGCGGATGATCAAGCAAAACAACCGGCAAGTGAAATGAAGGCCGGCCAGGTAGTTGTTACTGATGAGCAACCGGCTGATGACCACCCGGATGATAGCAAACAAGACAATGAGTTGCCGGGGCAGACGCCTCTACCGACCAATGGCAGCCCCGAACCGGCCGATGTAGTGGATGCCGATGCGCCTGCCGAAGAGGCAGATAAGGCCGGCAGCCCTGATCCGCCTCAGGATAGCACGGAAGTTGAATTGCCATCAGAAGACCCGCAGGAAGAAGTAGCAGATAGCGCTGATGAAGCTTTGCAACCTGAAGAAAAAGAAGAAATTAATGATGATAGCCGGCAAGATGATACTGCCGCCAGCAGCGATGCCGAAAAAATAGCCGACCTGGAGGCCGCCCACCAGATAGATGACCATCATGACGAATGGGAGGGGGTTGATTTTGATAATTATAGCAAAGAGGAACTGGTAGAGGCGGTACGTAAGCTGGCCAAGGAAGAGGATCCATTGGCAGCTTTTAAAGTATTTAAGCGACTGGAACCGGTATTTGAGAAAATAGCCAGGGAAGAACGCCAGCAGGCTTTGGCACGTTTTCTGGCCGAAGGAGGTGAAGAAGACGATTTTGACTACAAGCCCGATGAGCTTACCCAGCGCTATACCGCCAACGCCCGGCTGATTCGCGATCGCAGGGCGCAAAAGCTACGCGAGCAGGAGCAAGCGCGCAAGGAAAACTTGCAGAAGGCCGAACAGCTTCTCGAAGAATTGCGCCAGTTTGTCGATTCGGAAGAATCAAGTAGCAGTTTCAACCGCTTCAAGGAGTTTCAACAGCGCTGGAAAGAGATAGGCGATGTGCCCCCGCAGCACTCGCGCACCCTTTGGGCCAGCTACAATGCACTAATACACCGGTTTTATGATCAGCGCAGCATTTATTTTGAGCTCAAGGAGCTGGATCGCAAAAAGAACTACGAGGCCAAGCTGGCCCTTTGCGAAAAAGCTGAGGCGCTGGCACAGGTAAAGGATATTCGCGAAGCAGTAAAACAACTCAACGAACTGCATTACGAATACAAGCACATTGGCCCCGTGCCGCGCGAGCTGCAGGAAGAATTGTGGCAACGCTTTAAGGCCGCTTCTGACAAGGTATATGAAAGGCGCAAGCAATTTGTGCAGCAGTTGAAAAGTGAGCTGCAGGCCAATCTGGAGAAGAAGCAGGCCCTGGTGGCCAGGGTAGAGGAGTATGCTAATTTTACCTCCGACAGGATAAAAGATTGGAACAGCAAGACTAAAGAACTGCTGGAAATACAGAAAGAATGGGAGGCAATAGGCGGGTTGCCCAAGGATAAAGCCAAAGAAATCAATAAGGCATTCTGGAAAGGCTTTAAGAAATTTTTCAGCAACAAGCACAAGTTCTTCAAAGGCCTGGAAGCTGAGCGTGAGGCCAATCTGGAGAAAAAGCAGGCTCTGGTAGAGCAAGCCCGTGAACTAAAAGATAGTGAAGACTGGGATGCCACGGCCGAAAAACTAAAGGCGCTGCAGGTAGAATGGCGTGCCATAGGGCCGGTGCCGGAGAAAATGAGCAAAAAAATCTATGAAGAATTTAAAGAGGCTTGTGATTATTTTTTCGAGAGACGCAGGGCTAATGTGAAAAGCAGCCGCGAGTCATATAAGGCCAACTACAAACGGAAAAAGGAAATTATAGCTACCATTAAAGAGCTGGTGGCTGCGGCCGATGATAACCTGGAGCAGTTTAAATCCTTGATGGAAGAATTTTTGCAGACAGGCTTTGTGCCGCGCAAATATATTCAAGAGGTTAAGCAGGGTTTTCAGGAAGCCGTGGCGGCTTATTTGGAGGCTGTTACCACCCTGACCGACCGTGAGCAGGCCGAGTTGCTGTTGAAAGCGGAATTTTCTTCCCTGGATGGTAGTGAGCATTCGGAGCGCGAACTATATCAAAAGGAGCAGTTTCTGCGTAGGCAGATTAACAAGCTGGAAGACAACATAGCTTTGTGGCAGAATAACATGGAGTACTTTGCCCGATCTTCTTCAGCCGATAAGCTGCGCGCGGAGTTTGAGCAAAAGATAGGTAAGGCTAACAGTCAGCTGGAGGGCCTTAAGCGGCAGTTAAAGCTGATTCGCTCGCTTTAATCCGGCAAATTCATCAATCTTCCGGATTAGTACAACACGCGTAATCTGATTGTGCCTTCAATATTACGCAGTTCTTCCATTACCGATGGCGGATACTGCTTGTTGATATCGGTAATTACGTAGCCGATCTTTTCATTGGTCTTCAGGTACTGCCCGATAATGTTAATACCATGCGAAGCCAACACCTGGTCGATACGTGCCAGCACTCCGGCTGTATTGTGGTGGATATGAATGAGTCGGTGGCCCTGCTCCAGTACCGGCAGTTGCAAGCGGGGGAAGTTGACACTGGTGGTGGTGCTGCCGCTGTTGATAAAGCTGATGATTTGCTCGGGCACAAAAGTGGCAATATTTATCTGCGCTTCCAGGGTGGAGCCGCCTATGTGCGGGGTAAGGATGGTGTTGCGCTGGCCGATCAGCACCGATTCGAATGGCTGGCTATTGTTTTTGGGCTCTTTGGGAAACACATCAATGCCGGCACCGCGCACCTTGCCTTTTTCGATAGCTTTTTGCAAGGCCTCCACATCCACCACAAAGCCGCGGCTCAGGTTCAGGAAGATAACCCCGTCTTTCATGGCGGCAAATTCTTTTTCGCCTATCATATTTTTGTTTTCAGGGCGCCCGTCCACATGCAATGATACCACATCGGCCAGCGCCAGCAATTCATGTAGCGACTGACATTTTACCGCATTGCCCAGCGCCAGCTTTTCCTCAATGTCATAGTAATAAACTTTCATGCCCATAGCTTCGGCCATAATAGAGAGCTGCGCCCCGATATTGCCGTAGCCCACAATGCCCAGCGTTTTGTTGCGTATCTCATTGCTTTGGCTGGCCGATTTCTGCCATTCGCCCCGGTGCATGGCCATAATCTTGTCGGGTAGGTTACGCATCAGCATGATGATCTCGGCAATGGCCAGTTCCACCACTGAACGGGTGTTGCTGTAAGGGGCATTAAACACGATAATGCCTTTTTCCTGGCAGGCTTCCAGGTCTATTTGGTTGGTGCCGATGCAAAAGGCGCCTATGGCCAGCAGGTGAGGGGCATGGTCCAGCACTTTTTGGGTGATCTGGGTTTTGGAGCGGATACCCAAAATCCTCACATCTTTTATCTTGTCTATCAGTTCGTCTTCATCCAAACCGGTATTGATCAACTCCACCTGGTAACCTTCGGCTCGAAACAGGTCGGCTGCCTGTTGGTGAATACCTTCAACAAGCAGTACTTTAATCTTGTTTTTGGGAAAGGATAATTTTTTGCTCATTTTTTAATTTTCTCTATGATTTCATCAAAATTATGCGCCTGCCAGTCGGCCACCGCCAATACCTTTGGGCGTGCTATATTTTCGGTAAAAGCAATAAACTGCCGGGCTTGCCCGGCCTCTTTGATTTGGTAATCGGTATAGCCGTCACCAATCACCCATTTCTCTGCGGCCAGGCCTAATTCGCTAACCGCCTGTGCTTTGCCGCCTGCCCGGCTGAGGGGCAGGGTGGTATCCAGGCCGGTGATGCTGCCTTTCTCATCGAAGGTAAAACGGTTGGCCAACACATGGCTGGCCGCCAATCCGTAAGGAGCTACTACCGGTGCTATGAACTCGGCAAAGCCATTGGAAACGATATAGATATCCTTATGGTGGGTGCGGAAAAAGTCACGATTGCGCTGCACCGATGCCGTAACCTGGCGGTGCAATAATTCGATTAACGGCTGAAGATGGTGGCGATGGGCCTGCAACAGTTGCAGGCGCTGCCGCAGCGACTTATCCACCGGTAGCTCACCGGCCATGCCACGGTCGGTGAGGGCCTGTATGCGGGCTACAATAGCCTGTTGGTCGGGGTGCTCCGCCAGGGCTATCCGGGCCAGTTCATCCAGGGCTTCAACACGGGTAAAAGTGCTGTCGAAGTCGATGATCAGTGTGAGTGGCTCTCCGTTGGGCGTTTGCAGACTCATGATAAGCGACAAAGGTAATTATCTGTAAAAACTTATCTGTGTCATGGGTCACAACTTTTCGGTTGACTGGACTAATGGCACTTATTTACTATCTTTATCAGGTGAAAAACTTTGTGGTTGTCATATTGTTTTGCTTGTGGGCTGCCACAGTCATTGCGCAGGGGCGTGATAGCCTGGCTATTGACAAGGGCGATCTTATCGAAGATTTGTTGTTTGATTTTTATGATGAATACGATTTCAACGGCTCGGTGCTGGTGGCTGAGCGCGGTGAGGTGATCTATGAGAATACCTTTGGCTTCAGCGATGCCACGCAGCAGGAGCCGCTCGATGCCGATATGCCGTTTTATCTGGCTTCGCTGGCCAAGCAGTTTACGGCAGCGGCCATTATGCAGTTGGTGGAAGCCGGCAAACTCAGCCTGGATGACCCGGTGCGTAAGTTTTTGCCGCGCTTGCCGGAACCGTACGATCAGGTAACGATTTATCATTTGCTGACCCATACCGGGGGAGTACCCGATTATTTTGCGGCCGGTTTGGCAAGGCCGGGCATCACCAATATGGATGTGTACAAGATGCTGGTAGAGAAAGGCACCCTTGACTTTACTCCGGGCTATAAATTTCGTTATAGCAACTCAGGCTATGTTTTACTGGCAGTGGTCATTCAGTTGGTTAGCCAAAAGCCTGTAGAGCAGTATTTTACCGATGCGATCTTCAAACCCCTGGGTATGCAGCACAGCTTTGTGCTTACCCCCGCTACCCAAAACCGCCTGCGGGTGCGGGGGATAGGCAAAAACCACAAGCCCAATGACTATACCTTGTTTACCATTGGCGATGGCGGTATTTACAGTACGGCACGCGACCTGTTTGTGTGGCAGGAGGCACTAAATAGTGGTAAGGTGTTGAGTAAGACAAGCCTGGAGTTGATGTATAAGCCGGTGAAGCTAAAGAATGGCCGGACACGCAATTATGGCTTCGGTTGGGAGATAGGCAACAACACCCAGGGGCCGCTGGTGTATCATACAGGCGGCCTGGCTGCCTTTCGTACTTATATCGAAAGGCAACTACCCAGCGGCAACGCCATTATTATCCTTACCAACAACAGCTTCGGTGAAATGAATGAACTGCGCAACTGGTTGGTAAAAATATTGGACAATCGAATAGCCAGTGTGCCGTTGGATAAGCGTTGAAAAGTTCAGGCAATCTTCCTGATTTCCGGCAATACCTCTTCCAACTTGTTATGCTCAAAATTGACGATCGAGAGTTGGAATGATTTGCGGTATTTCTCCGGATTGACAACCTTTTGAGCCAACATTTTTTGCCTAACTTTTTTGGGCGGTTTGGGAGTAAACATAGGTGTTGTTTTGGTCAAAAATATAAAAAAAACAATTTTATATTGCTATATACTTATATTTTTTAGTAGGTAACCGTTTGTAATGTGGTGGCCAAAATCTTTTACCTGCTTGCTTTTACGTAAACAGCCGGGTAGGGTTGGGCTTTTTGCTATGCAAATAACGCACTATTGTAGAAAAGCGTATATTTTTCACGGGTTAACTCACAACAGATTCATATGAAGCGATCAGGCGACCTCTTTACCATCAGATTATCAATTATTTATAATTGGATTAATCCCAAAAATTAACCTGAATTCTCCGGGTCAAGGGCTAAAGCCCGTTTTTTTTGCTTGTGACCATGCCCTGAAGGGCATGGCAATGGAGTTTGCTTCTCTGAGTGTAACTGACAGAAAAATAAAAAAGGCCGAAATCCCCGGATTTATTCCTGTTTGCTCCAGACAAGCCACCCGCCTGACCCCATTCGGGCAGTGGGTCTTTATATTGCTCCAATGCTGTCTATTTACAGACCATGGGCACAAATAGTAAAGAAGTTGTGGGCTGAAGCCTATTTTTCTTTGGGCAATTTACTCCCTGCCCTAAAGGGCAGGGCGATAGATTGAATTTCCAGAGCATAAAATAACTTCACTCACTCCGTCCTTTAAGGCGGAGTGAGGTACAAAACCAACAAATCCGGGGCTTTAGCCCCATTACTCCCTTGGCGGTTAAGATGGCTGACTGCAGATTGCAGATTTGAGAATTGTCGGGCTTCCGACTTCTGTTCTCAGTCATCAGTCATCCCCGCGCCCTTAGCGCCACCTTGGCGCCCTTGGCGGTTAAGATACAAGATGGCAGATTGAGGATTAGAGATTTAAGAATTTATCTGAATTCCGTCCTCGGTCGTCAGTTATCAGACTTCAGCCCTCTGTCCTCAGGCCACCGCGCCCCCTGTTCCCCTAAAGGGGAGGCCCACCCGCTACCAGCTACGAACTACGAGCTACCAGCTACCATCTACCAGCTAAAAACGCATTTCCGC
>WFNR01000086.1 GCA_015488485.1 Cyclobacteriaceae bacterium
CGTTCAGGTAGGAATAGTGGTCGCCATCTTCCAGGTAGCGGGCTATGCCTTCCTGGATGGGTGCGTTGGCGCAAAATACATTGAATTGATGCACCTTGCGCAATTCGGTAGTAAGTGCTGCAGGGGCTACCATATAACCGGTTTTCCAGCCAGTGGCATGAAAGGTCTTGCCAAAAGAATAAATGGCCACACTGCGGGCCCGCAGTTCCGGATACTTAAGTACCGAAAGGTGTTCCAGACCATCGAAAATAATGTGCTCGTACACCTCATCGCTGATTACCAGCAAATCGTGCTGGTTGGCAATTTGGCTTAGCCGTTGTATATCGGTTTCACTGAGTACAGCCCCGGAAGGATTGTGCGGGGTGTTGATTATCAGCGCCCGGGTATGGGAAGTGATGTGTGCTTCTACTTCATCCCAATCTATACCGAAGGTGGGGGGCTTAAGTTGCAGATGTACCGGTCGCCCACCCGAAAGCCTTACCACCGGATCGTACGAATCATAGGCCGGATCGAAGATGATTACCTCATCACCGGGATTGGTAATGGCGGTAATGGTGGCGTACAGCGCCTGGGTGCCGCCTGCCGTTACGGTGATTTCCGTATCGGGATCGGCAGCTATGCCGTAGGTGGCCTGCAGCTTGGCAGCAATGGCCTGCCGCAGCCGGGGCAAGCCGGGCATGGGCGCATACTGGTTGATGCCATCCTGCATAGCCTGGTGTACCAGGTTAATAAGTTGTTCGGAAATAGGGAAGTCGGGGAAGCCCTGCGACAGGTTGATGGCCTGGTGCTCGGCCGCCATTTTCGACATCACGGCAAAAATGGTGGTGCCGACATCGGGTAGCTTGGATTGGATCATAGCATGAACTTTAAGAGGCCAAATCTACGTAATAAACTTGTGCCATGATAGCCGGAAGTGTAAAACCAACCCGCTAAGATCATCCCAAAATCCGCAAAACAACCGAAAAATATACCTTTCAGGCTAACGCGCCAGGGGCGCTTTAATGCGATAGTGGGTTTGTACCTTACCCTTGCTGATGTTGAGTAACTTGCTTTTGAGCAGCCGTTTTTTGATAGGCGACAAATGATCGGTAAACAAGATACCTTCTATGTGGTCGTACTCGTGCTGGATAATGCGCGCAATGATGCCATCGAACTGGCGCTCATGCTCCTGCCAGTTTTCATCGAAGTAGCGGATGGTAAGCTCAGGCTGGCGCATTACCTCTTCCCTGATTTCGGGAATACTCAGGCAGCCTTCTTCAAAAGCCCACTTATCTCCATGTTCTTCCAGTATCTGCGGATTGATAAACACCTGCCGGAATACACCGATTTCTTCGTCTTCCAGCCGGCTGGTGTCCACCACAAACATACGCAGGCTTTTACCTATCTGCGGAGCCGCCAGGCCTATGCCATCGGCATTGGCCATGGTTTCAAACATATCGGTAGCCAGTTGTTTTACATCCAGCTCATCCGGCTCAATATCCCGGCCGCGCTTTTTCAGCACCGGGTCGCCATATACTACTATGGGGTAAATCATTTCTTAAAGCTTTGCGATTCCATAAACGACTGCAAAATAATGGTAGCGCTTATTTTATCGATATTTTCCTTTTTTCTACGGTCTTTCTTGGTAGAGCCGGCCCTGATCATGGCGTCCAGCGCCATTTTGGAGGTAAAGCGCTCATCGTGCCAATACACCGGCAGGGCCGGAAACAACTTGCGCAGTCGGTTGGCAAACTGCTGCACCGGTGCGCTGTTGTCGGTAGCTCTGCCTTGCAGGTTTTGCGGCTGGCCTATTACCACCGCTTCCACCTCTTCCTGCTGCAGGTACTGGCGCAGGTAGTCAAATAGCTGGTGGGTAGGCACTGTGGTCAGGGCGCTGGCAATAATCTGCTGCGGATCGGTTACCGCCAACCCGGTGCGTTTGGTACCATAGTCAATTGCAAGTAGCCGCGCCATATTATTTGCAAAAATAGCGGTTTTTATTGCCAGGTGAGTGGTATGCTATCATTTTACGATTATTATTCACCATTTTGGCGGCAGATTAATTTTCTTTGTCGTTAAATGGCTGAAATCAACAATTCTCCCAAACAAATTCGCCTGCCCATCTACCTGGCTATATGTGTAGTGGCCGGTATTCTGTTGGGGCGTTATCTGGGTGCTCCGCAGCCTGTGCTACCGGCTGGCAGTGGCCCGGTAGCCAAATTCAGGGAGGTGCTTACCAGTATCGAGCAGAATTATGTCGATTCGGTAAACAGCCTGGAGCTTACCGATATAGCTATTGAGAATATGCTCAAGGAGCTTGACCCGCATACCACCTACATGCCGGCCAGCCAGTTGGCCTTAAGCAATATGCAACTGAAAGGCGGCTACGATGGCATTGGCATCCAGTTCGATATCATCCGCGATACGCTGGTAGTGGTACGCGCTATTCCGGGTGGCCCGGCATACACGGCCGGTTTGCGCACGGGCGATCGTATTCTGGCTGTGGAGGGCGAGCCTCTGTCGGGCACCGGCATCTATTCACGCGATGTTACTGAGCGTCTGTTGGGCAAGGCCGGTTCAAAGGTAAAAATCCTGGTATGGCATTATGCCAACCGTGAAATGGAGGAAATTGAACTGGAGCGTGCCCGTATCCCGCAACCCACGGTGGTGGCATCCTATATGCTTACCCCCAGTATTGGTTATATCAAGCTGGTGAGTTTCGGGCGCAACAGCTACAACGAGTTCAAGCAGGCACTGCAAGATTTGCTTGACCGGGGCATGGAAAAACTGATTTTTGATTTGCAGGGCAATGGTGGCGGATATATGGCCGCAGCCGAGCGCATTGCCGATGAATTGCTGGAAGGCGATGTACTAATCGTTTCGCAAAAAGGCAAAACCGCACGTTACAACAACGAAGTGAAAGCCGGCAAAAAAGGGATTTTTGAAGAGCAGCCCCTTATACTATTGCAAGATGAATACAGCGCTTCTGCTGCTGAAATTGTGGCCGGTGCCCTGCAGGACAACGACCGGGCACTGATTGTCGGGCGCAGGTCGTACGGCAAGGGACTGGTGCAAATGCCTATCACTCTGGTAGATGGCAGCGAACTACGCCTGACCATCGCTCGCTATTACACTCCATCGGGTCGTAGTATTCAGAAACCATATGTAAAGGGGGAGAATGCCGATTATGCCCACGACCTGGTGCAGCGCTTTGAGCATGGTGAGTTTTATGTAAAAGATAGCATCCACCTCAATGATTCGTTGCGCTATTCCACACTCATCGGGCGTACCGTTTATGGCGGGGGCGGCATCATGCCCGATTATTTTGTGCCGTACGATTCCACCCTCAATACCAACTGTTATAATGACCTGGTAGCCAACCGCATTGTCAGGGAGTATACGCTGAACTACTATTTACAACATCAGGCTGAACTGGAAAAGTTGTCGCTGGAAGAGTTTGTCCGGGACTTTCAGATAAGTGAAGCTATGATGGACGAGGTATGGCAAATGGCCAGGCAAAATGATATCGAACTTGAAAATGCTGATTGCCGGACAGCCCTGCCACACCTGAAAGCTTATATCAAAGGCGAAATAGGCCGCCTGCTTTGGGGTGACGAAGGCTTTTATCCGGTGTACAATGCCGTGTCCAACAAAACGCTGCTGGAAGCACTCAACTTATTCGATGAGGCTTCGCAATTATTGGCCGAAAGCAGACAGCAGATAGCTCATCATTAACTAATTGCAATACTGGCGCATATAGTTGCGGGCTTTGTCCTCACCCATGCGGTAAGCCCGCTCAAAATCTTGGCAGCCGTCATAGGGGCGGTTGGCATGTACCAGCGAGATGCCACGGTAAAGCAGCAAGATGCGCAACTGCTTGTTGAGTGGATCGTCCTTGCTAAGCCGTTTTCTATTGGTGGTAATCCGGGCAATAACCAGGTCAATGGCTTTTGAGTAGTCGTCATAGGCTTGCTCGTACCTGTCGAGGTTTTGCAGGCTATGCCCCCTGAACTCATAATATTCTGCTTTACCGGGGTCGAGGCGGATGGCCTGGCTGTAGCTGGTATAGGCAGCTTTGTAATTGCCGATCATGAAATTGATATAACCTCGTTGTGCCAGATATTCGGCCTTATCGGGAGCCATTTTGATGGCTTTATCGATATCACCCAGGGCCGAGAGGGTGCGCCCGGCACCAAACAGGTACTGGCTGCGCAAATAATACAGATAATGATTGTCTGGAAAGCGCTTGAGAGCCTGATTAATAGTGTTGACCGCTTCGGCAAAATAGGGCTTTTGGGTGGCGGGATTAATATGCCCGGCCAAATATTTAGCCTTATCGAGATAGTAAGTTAGGCTGTCGGGAGCCAGGGAAATCGCCTGGTCGTAGTCCTTGATCACATAGGCGGGGTGGTTGTTGAGTTCGGTGTGCAGGCGTGCCCGCTTATAGTACAGGCTGGCATCTTGCAGACCGTAGGTGATGGCCTTGTCATAATAAAGCAGCGCCTTCAGCGGTATTTCCTGTTGATAATACAAATCGCCCAGCAAGGCGTTAACCTGCGGGTTCTTGGGTGAAATAAGTAAAGCGCTGTCCAGTTCGGCCCTGGCCTGGGGTAGTTTACCGGCCCGCATATACTCGCGGGCGGCTATCAGGTGTTGGGTGAGTATTTCCTGGGCTTGCAGCGCCAGTTGGCTGCTACAACAAAATACGATCAAAAAAATATATTTCAGTCTTTTGGCTGTCAAAGTCATCCTGTTGTAAAAGAACGGTAAATTTACCTTTTAGTGTTATCTATTCCTTATCTTGGTCTAAGAAATTATTTTGCAATGGAAATAACAGGCGTAATAGTGGGTATGGTAGCAGGGATGGCAGCAGGCGGACTGCTGGTGTGGTGGCTGATGCGGAATATGGCCACCCGCCAGACGGAGCCTTTGAACAGGCAAATAGAAGAGCTGCGGGAAAACAACCGGGAACTGAGCGATGAGCTGGATAAAGCGCGTCAACAGGAATTGACGCTAGTGCAGGAAGTAGCGACCCTACGCCAGGCCCTGGAGGATATGAAAGAGCGCCAGCAGGAGAATGAGAAAAAGCTGGTGTTGCAGTTTGAAAACCTGGCCAACCGCATTCTGGAGAACAAATCGAAAACATTTACCGAGCAGAACGAGAAAAACATTCATAATCTTCTGCAGCCTCTGCGCGAACGTATTGAGCGTTTTTCCGAAAAAGTGGAAAAAAGCAATAAGGACCACTTGGCCTGGAATGCCGCCCTCAAGCAGCAGATAGAGGAGCTGGCAAAGCTCAATCAGCGCATTGATGAAGAAGCCCGTAACCTGACCAAAGCGCTGAAGGGCGATACCAAAGCCCAGGGTAACTGGGGTGAATATATCCTGGAAACCATATTGGAGAAATCGGGGTTGCGCAAGGGCGAAGAATATATAGCCCAGGGTTCCGTTACCTCGGAAGAGGGCAAACGCTACCAGCCCGATGTGGTGGTAAAGCTTCCCGACAACAAGCACATTATCATTGATGCCAAGGTGGCCCTGGTGGCTTATGATCGTTTTATCAATGCCGCCAGCGAAGAAGAGCGTAGCCAGCATTTGCGTGATCATGTACTGGCCATACGCAACCACCTGAAAGGACTGAGTAGGAAGGAATACCAGAAGCTAGATGGGCTGGAGGGGCTGGAGTTCGTGCTGATGTTTATCCCCATAGAGCCGGCCTTCAGCCTGGCCGTACAGGCCGACCGTGACATCTTTACCGAGGCACTGGAACAGAATATTGTGATAGTGAGTCCCAGTACGCTGATGGCTACCTTGCGCACCATTGCCAGCATTTGGAAAAACGAGCGCCAAAACCGCTATGCCATTGAAATTGCCCGGCAGAGCGGCAACCTGTACGATAAGTTTGTCGGTTTTACTGACGACCTGTTGAAAGTAGGGCGTAGTATGGATACCGCCAAGGATGCTTATACCGAAGCCATGAACAAGCTGTCGCGCGGGCGGGGCAACCTGGTAAGCCGGGCTGAGAAAATCAAAGAGTTGGGCGCCAAAGCCTCCAAATCTTTGCACCCCAAACTGGTTGATTTGGCAGAAGAGGATTATTTGACCGAAAACAGTGACAACGATGATGATAACACCTGACAATAAGATTAAAAACCTGATCGTGGTAGGCGACCGGGTGTTGATAAAACCCAAGAAAGCAGCCAGCCGTACCCAAAGCGGCCTTTACCTGCCGCCCGGGGTACAGGAAAAAGAAAAAATTCAAAGCGGCTATGTGGTAAAGGTAGGGCCGGGTTATCCGCTGCCCATCCCGGCCAATGAAGATGATATGTGGAAAGGCAAAGACGAAACAGTGAAGTACATACCGTTGCAGGCCGAGCCGGGAGATCTGGCTATTTTTCTGCAAAAAGGAGCTGTCGAGGTGATGTATGAGGGAGAAAAATATTTTATTGTGCCGCAAGCTTCCATCCTGCTATTGGAGCGCGAAGATGAACTGTAAAACAAAAAAGGAGGCCGAAGTACCTCCTTTTTTGTTGATAAGAGAAATACCTTTTATTTAATTGGCAAAAGCAAACCCTACCCCCAGGCTAAAGAAGCTGATGGGCAAGGAATCGTTGCTTGTTTTAGGCGCATATCTGAACCGGGCCGATACATTGAGGCCGGTAGAACTGAGGCCGAATGGGATGTATAATCCTACCTCCGGCTGTACGGCAAAACGCCAGGTATTACTCTGAAAAGCCGTAAGGCCTATCTCAGTGCGTCTTTCGGTGTAATTAGTACCAATGCCCAACCCGAAGTAAGGCCGCACAGCTCCATCGCTACCCATGTAGTAGTGAGCATTTACCATAATAGGAATGGTATTGATATACCTGTACTGTACACCGGTTATATCTCCCTTGATTGTTGAATTAGGGTCGTTAATCTCAAAAGGCTGCGGTGGCAGATTGCGGAAGATTTCATGAAACACCTCCCAGGATACGGTGCCACCTATTGAGAGATTGTCTTGCAGGAAGCCCCGGCCATCGATGCCGAAGCCCCGGAAACTACCCTTGCCTATGTAATCGGCCTGCTCACCCACGCCAAATGACATCAGGTAATTAAACGACCACAGACTACGTTGCTGAGCCAGAGAAACGCTCCCTGCCAGCAACATTAAAGCTATACTAAAAAATATCTTTTTCATCTTAATTATTCGGTTTTAAGTAGGGTGATTGTTCAAATGCTTGCTGAATGCCGCTTACTACGCGCTCGCTGTTGAAGTTCTGGTCGGAACTCAGCAAACCTCTCATTACCGCCAGCCATGATGGCTCGTAATCTTCAGAAGGCAACCCGGTGTCAGGTAACTTACGTAAGTCGAACAGATCGAGCACAACACTGCCTACCTCATATTGGGCATAACCTACAGTAGGAGGATAGCCGCAGTAGTAGCAAGGGTAGCCCGGGTAGCCGGGGTACCAGCCACCCCACCAACCGCCCCACCAGCCGTAGCCGGGGTACACAACAGCCACCGTCTTTTTTCTTAAAATGATGCTGGGCGCTACCAACGCATCAACATTGGGTTCCGGATCTGCCGGGGTAACTATCGTTACATTGCTGTTGACAGGTGTAGGACGTGGTGCTGTAGTGGAGTCTTTCCAGATGATATATACATTCTGCTCACCATACAGCTTTACCAGTTCGGTAAGTGTGGTATTCAAAATTTCATCATCCACTTCGCCATTATAGGGAATGTTATTATCCAGGTCAGTGGAATCTACAATGGGTACCACTTCCCAGATGAGGGCAGCACTTTTTGGCGGATTAGCCATGTCGTCCTCATTATACAGAGTGGTAACCGTATCCAGATCACTGATTGGAATACTGTCGCCCGGGTAGCAGGCCTGCACTATCACTCCGATAGCCAGGACACTAAAAATCAATCCCGCTTTTTTTAATAAAGATTGTAAATTTTTCATAATTATACTTTTTTACTTGCTGTGCTAATAGCAAAACGCTCACAAAGATAGCTTATTGTAACCACTTTACACTGCTATTACGCAAAAGATACCCGTTAGGTTTAAGGTGCTATTGGTTGTTTTTCAGATTGTTACTTTTCAGGAGCTATTATTACTACCTGTTTGATTTCGCCCTGTCGCAGCAGCTTGATTTTTACTTCTTCACCGGGCTTGATATTGGCCAGATGCGAACGCAGAGCAGCCGTATTCAGATCCGGTTTGATTACGAAACTGTCAATGGCCAGAATGATATCACCGCCACCCAACAGTTCTTTGTCTTCAATGGTCATCTGGTAAATTCCCCCACGGATACCAGCCAGGTCAGCCGGTGAGTTGGTGGCTACTTTTTGGATAAGCAGCCCCATGGGTTGGGGAAGGTTGAAAAGCCCGGCCAGTTCGCCTGCCAGCGGAACAAAGCTCACGCCAAACCAAAACGGTTGTTTGCCGAGCAACTCGGCCCTGGCTACATTGGCGGTTACGGCAAAGCCTATGCCCTCAAAACCACCCGACTGGCTTAATATGAAACTGACAATGCCGATAACCTCGCCACGCATATTAAACATCGGTCCGCCCGAGTTGCCGTGATTAATGGCCGCATCGGTCTGAAAAAACTCTATTTTACTAAAGCCATCGGAAAGCTCATCATCCTTCATGCGGCCACTGATATGCCCTACCGAGAGGGAATTGCTCAGACCCAGTGGTGCCCCTACCACAAATACCTGTTCACCTATTTTTACTTTATCGGAGTCGGCCAGCCGGGCTACCTGCATATCTTTGGGCAGCCACACCAGCTTAATCAGCGCTACATCGGCATCTGCATTGGCAGTAACCACTTTGGCCGGCACTTCATCGCCATTATGAAACTGCACCACTACTTTTTCGGCTGTCTGTACTACATGGGCGGCCGTCATAATCTCTCCTTGCTCCGACACCACCACACCGGCACCCAGTCCTTCGGTGGTGACCAGGGCCTTGGTACGGGTGGTGTAGTCGGTTACTACTTCTTTTTCTTCTATTTTGATAGTAACTACGCTGGGAAGAACATTTTCATACAGTTTGGATATATCCTGACCATAGCCAGGTAGCCTGATAATTAGGTACAAGAAAAGGAGTAAGCTGATTCGTGACATGATGTTTTTTTACAAATATACTGGTAGCCCGGCATTATCCCTGCTATATTCTAAACTCCGGGTATAGGTGTTTTGTATAAATGTAGAAGGATGGCTACTTTTGCAGCCCACAACAGCGCACGTGGTGGAATTGGTAGACACGCCAGGTTGAGGGCCTGGTGCCCGTAAAAGGGCGTGGAGGTTCGACTCCTCTCGTGCGCACAAAAAAGCCCGGCTGTCCGGGCTTTTTTGCTTTTAGGCCTATAATGAGCGGCAAACGGGACTCGAACCCGCGACCCTCAGCTTGGGAAGCTGATGCTCTACCAACTGAGCTACTGCCGCTTGTTTACCCTGGCAAATTTACTTATTCCAGCAGGCTTTTCAAATGTGCTATCTCGGCCTGCATCTCTTTTATGCGGTTGTGCATGCGACAGATGATGTCCACCCCCTGCAGGTTCACTCCCAGTTCCCGATGCAGCCGCAAGGCACGTTCAAAATCATCCAGATCATCCAGGCTGATAGCCCACTCGCGGTTGCGCTTGCTTAGCGGCACTATCTCATACTCAATCAACTCCTGCAAAAGCGTCTCATCCACCTGATGAAAAGCAGCCAGGGTTTTTAAGGATATATACTTTTTCATTTGCGTAAATCTCTAAGCTTTTCAAACAACTCTTTTTCCTGCGGGCTCAGGTTTTTGGGTAGCTCTACCTGTAGGGTCACATAGAGGTCGCCATATTGGCCGGGCTTTTTATATACCGGATATCCTTTGCCCTTGAGGCGTATTTTATGGCCATTGGGTGTTTCAGGCTTAATAGTAACCTGCACCGTGCCCGAGAGGGTAGGTATTTTTATCTTACCGCCCAGCAGGCTGGTGTACAGGTCTATGGTGTGCGTCATGTACAGGTCATTGCCCTTGCGCGTATAGAGCGGGTGCGGTATAAACCTGAAAGTAATATACAGGTCTCCGTTGGGGCCGCCCTCTACACCGGGACCGCCATGCCCCTTCAGCTTGATGGTTTGCCCGTCTTTGATACCGGCCGGCACGGTAATGCGCAACTTCTTGCCATTTACCTCAATGGTGCGCTTGTGGTCGGTATAGGCTTCCTCCAGCGTCAGTGTCAGCTCGGCCTGGTAGTCCTGCCCTCTGAAAGAGCGTCTACGCTGACCACCGCGGCTATAAGCGTGCCCGAATATGGATTCGAAGAAGTCGGAGAAATCCGCTTCGCTGAAATCACCCCCATGATGCTCATAGGTGAAGTGCGTACCACCCCAGCCGCTGCCGGCCCGGCTGCGCTGGCTCTGGCGGGCTTTCTCAAACTCTTCGGCATGCTTCCAGTCTTTGCCGTATTGGTCGTATTTTTTGCGATTTTCCGGATTGCTGAGCACCTCGTTGGCCTCATTTATTTGCTTAAACTTTAGCTCGGCCTCCTTATCACCCGGGTTTACATCCGGATGATACTTGCGGGCCAGCTTGCGGTAAGCCTTTTTTATCTCATCCTGGGTGGCATTTTTACTTACCCCCAGTACCTTATAATAGTCAATAAACTCCATATATATATCTATTCAAAAAATCCAATTTTATCAAAATTAACAGCAACCAATGATGTTACGCATAATGGCTGTTTTAGTTGTAAAATATACAAAAAAATTACCAGGTATAGGCCGGTGGCTTAATATTGTTCATCCGGATATACAAATTGGCTTTGGCGCGGTGGTTGGTAAGGTGGTCTTGTACATAGAAAAATGCAAAGGCACGGCTTACCGTATTTCCACTGTGATACATCACACAGGTTTCATCCAGTTGCTCCTGCTCTATGTTGTAAATCACCTCCGTGGTGTAGTCAAAGCTTTTTTCCAGCATGGCGATAATCTCTGCTTTGCTTAACTGGCTGGCATCGGGAAAGTTGGGTGTTACCTCCATGCCCTGAACATAACGCTGCGTGAGCAATACAATAGTTTGGGCTATATGTACCATTTGCTCGGCAAAAGTTTTACTCACGTCAGTGGGCTTGTAGTTGTACAGTTCGGCCGGCATGGCTTCGGCTACTTCCAGGCAGTGCTTGCGGGCTTCGAGCCATACTGGCAGGTACATACGCGTAAAGGCTGTTTTCGGGGTCCGTTGCTCCTGGGCCTGCATGGTTACGGGCAGGTTAATGCTGGCTAGCAAAATGAGTAAAAGGATGTGTACTCTCTGCATGATCTTGCTTTTTTAGCTAAAAATAATGCAAAATAAAGTCAAAAGCTGTCATAGCATTGTATGAATAAAAAAACAGCCGGTCTGTGCCGGCTGTTTTTCTGATAAGTAGGTTAGTTCAGCCTAAACTGGTGCAGGGACTGAAAACCGGGGATATCCACCCCCAATGCTTTAATATGCTCACCTGTCGGGGAGGCCAGCACAAAGGACACCGGCTGTCTTTTGAGGCGCTCGAGGTATTGCGGGCATTGATAAAAGAAATCGAGGGCGGCACGTGAGCTGATAAATCGGAAAAGATACAGTTTGTTGATGATTTGGACTTCCACCACATATTCGTGGTAACGAGAACGGATTTTGGCTTGCAAGCCTTCTTTCAGATTGAGATTGCGAGTGAAGAAGTACTCGATTCGGCTGTTTGGCATAGGCAAATGTTTGGGTTTGTAAAAGAACTAATGAAAAATGCTACGCAAGAACCGTGCCTATGGTTGCGTTTTTTGCAAAAAATTTTATTCAACAAGATGGTCGGCTTCTTTCATCCTGGCCGTAGCCTTGCGGAATAAAAAGCTATAGGTAGGGTAGAGCGTGGTGTTTTTGCCGTCTGCCGTTTGATACCAGCTATGGCAGCCACCAGTTTGCCAAACGGTTTTCTGCATTTTTTCTTGTACCCATTGGTTGTAGATCTGTTCTATTTCTTCTTTAACCTCTATGCTCTGCCAACCGTACTGGCGCATTTTGAGCAAGACATCCATTACATAATTAAGTTGCGACTCAATAATATGCAGGGCCGAGGTATGACCGATGCCGGTATTGGGGCCGGCCAGAATAAAGAAATTGGGAAAATGCGGTATAGCCGTACCGATATAGGCATGAGCTCCGTCCTGCCAGTAATCCTGCAGCAGCAATCCCTGGCGGCCGCGTACCGGGTAGGGGATGTTGTCTTCTGCGGCATGAAAACCGGTGGCCCACACAATCAGGTCAACTTCCAGATGCTCACCTTGTTTGGTTTGAATACCGGTAGGCGTAATCCGCTCTATACCTCCGGTAACCAGCCTTACGTTTTCACGCTGCAAGGCCGGGTAGTAGTCGTTGGAAAGCAGTACCCTTTTGCAGCCCAGCATAAAATCAGGGGTTAGTTTTTGGCGGAGGGCGGGGTCTTTTACTTGTTTCTTGATGTAGCGCAGCGCCTTGTTGCGGAAAAAGCGCAGCGCTGCCTGGTTGCCTTTAAAAGCGATCATACGTGCCTCCAGCTTCCAATAGAGCCATTCCCGCACCAGGCGTTGTACCAGCGGCACCTTTTTGTAAAGTTGTCGCTCCCATTTGGGAATAACCCGGTCGGGCCGGGGCAGCAGCCAGTGCGGGGTGCGCTGTAGTACATAGAGTTGCGCTACCTGCGGGGCTATGGCCGGCACTACCTGCACGGCACTGGCGCCCGTACCGATTACCGCCACCCGCTTGCCTTTGTAATCAAAGTCGTGGTTCCACTGTGAAGTATGAAAGCTAGCCCCTTGAAATTGCTGCCGGCCGGGGATATCGGGTATGGCCGGCTGACTCAGGATGCCCGAGGCGTTGACGAGTACAGGCGCTGTAAAGAGTCTGTCGCTGGCGGTGGCAACCTGCCAGCAGTGCTTTTGCTCGTCATAGGTGGCGGCTGTTACCTCCTGATTGCACTGTATCTTGTTGCGTAGCCGGTGCTTGTCGAGCAAATGATTGGTATAGGCCAGAATCTCCGGCTGCAGGGCAAACATACGCGACCAGTCGTAAGGCTCGTGTTTCAGGCAATACAAGGGCGATTGTACATCCACGGCAGCTCCCGGGTAGGTATTTTGCCACCAGGTGCCGCCCGGCTCAGGGGCCCGCTCGAGTATCACATAGTCATGGATGCCGGCTTCCTGCAACTTGATGGCGGTTGCTATACCGCCAAAGCCACTGCCGATGATTATTACTTCATATCTGTTTTTGTCCATAGTTTATCAGAAAAAAATTGCCGGCTCATGGTGGCTGTTTTTTCAGGCAGCTCTTCCATGGGCACATGGCCGGCATCAGGTAAAATAGTTAAAGTACTGTTGGGTAGAATATCGTCAAACTTATAGGCATTATCCATCGGTATAATCCGATCCTGGGCGCCCCAGATGATCAATACCGGCTGGTGCAGGTGGCGCAGGGTGTCGGGATTGGTGCGTTGTTGGTGCAGCCTGTTCAGGATAGTGGCAAAAGCCTGCCGGTTGCCGCTGCGCAAAATCAGGTCGTAATAGCGCTGCACCAGTTGCGGTGTTACCTTTTGCGGGTCGCCATAAAC
>WFNR01000087.1 GCA_015488485.1 Cyclobacteriaceae bacterium
CACATTCCAACACCATAACAAAACAAACCCCAACCGAGGGGTTTGTCAGGGGTGTTGAAATGTGGAAAACACTACTGACCAGGATTATGAAGAAATTGTATAATTTTGATAACAATGAAAATCGGCCATACACACAAAAGGGGATATTACCATTTATCAGCATTTTTTTTCGTCAGCAATATTTATCGATTTTGCAGAATTACAGCACGTTACATTGGCATCAAAACAAAAAAACAAGGCGCCTGCTGACGCCTTGTTTGACAAATATGCTTACTCTTCTTCCATAAACGGATACCGGTAATCGGTAGGCGGCACAAAAGTTTCCTTGATGGTGCGGGGCGATACCCAGCGTATCAGGTTGAGCAGCGAGCCGGCCTTGTCGTTGGTGCCGGAAGCGCGGGCTCCGCCAAACGGTTGCTGGCCCACCACAGCGCCCGTAGGCTTGTCGTTGATGTAGAAGTTGCCGGCTGCGTTGGTCAGCGCTTTGGTAGCCTGCTCGGCAGCAAAACGGTCGTTGGTAAACACCGCTCCGGTAAGCGCGTAGGGCGAGGTGCCGTCCACCAGCTTCAGGGTTTCTTCCCAGTTGTCGTCTTCATATACATATACGGTAAGCACCGGCCCGAAAATCTCCTCGCACATGGTTACATACTGCGGGTCTTTCGAGAGCAATACCGTAGGCTCGATAAAGTAGCCTTTTTCCTTGCTGTGGTTGCCTCCGGCTATCACTTCAATCACCTCACTTTCTTTGGCCTCATCAATGTACTTGCTTATTTTGTTATAAGCTTTTTCATCAATTACTGCATTGATAAAGTTGGTGAAGTCTTCCACACCGCCCATCTTCATCGACTGCAGGTCGGCCTGAACCAGCTCTTTTATCTGCGGCCACATGCTTTGCGGTATATAGGCCCGTGAGGCGGCCGAGCATTTCTGCCCCTGAAACTCAAAGGCCCCGCGCGAAATGGCGGTAGCTACCGCTTTGGGGTCGGCCGAGGGGTGGGCAATGATAAAGTCCTTGCCACCGGTTTCGCCTACTATGCGCGGATAGCTCTTGTATTTGCTGATATTGCCGCCAATGGTTTGCCACAGGCGCTGGAAAACCCCCGTACTGCCGGTAAAATGCAGGCCGGCAAAGTCAGGATGGTTGAAGATCACCTCTCCGGCCGTGGGGCCGTCCACAAATACCAGGTTGATCACCCCATCCGGCACCCCGGCTTCACGGAATACCTCCATCAGCACATGGGCCGAATAAATTTGCGTGTTGGCCGGTTTCCATACTACCACGTTGCCCATCAGGGCGGGGGAGGTGGGCAGGTTGCCGGCAATAGAGGTAAAATTGAAAGGCGTAAGGGCGAACACAAAGCCTTCCAGCGGGCGGTATTCCAGGCGGTTCCACATGCCGGGGGCCGACTCGGGCTGGTGCTGGTACAGCTCGGTCATATACTGTACATTAAAACGGAAGAAGTCGATCAGTTCGCAGGCCGAGTCGATTTCCGCCTGAAACACATTTTTCGATTGCCCCAGCATGGTGGCAGCATTGAGCCTGGCACGATACGGGCCGGCTATCAGGTCGGCTGCTTTCAGAAAAATGCTGGCCCGGTGTTCCCAGCTCATATCGGCCCAGGCAGCGCGGGCATTCAGAGCTGCCTGGATAGCCTGCTCTACATGGGTGGCATCGCCCTGGTGGTAGTAGCCCAGGGTATGCGATAGCTCGTGTGGCGGATGGATGGCCACCTTATTGCCGGTACGCACTTCGGTGCCGCCTATGTACATGGGTATGTCCACTTCGGTAGCTTTGGCAGCTGCCAGCGCGGCCTTGAGCTCAGCGCGCTCCGCAGAGCCCGGAGCATACGATTTTACCGGTTCGTTTTTGGCTACCGGTACTTTATAAAATCCTTTAGGCATAATGATCTGATGTTTGGTTTTTGTGTTACAAAAATAACATATCCGCCCGGCTTTTTTTGTGACCGTTTACCTCTATCGGCAAATATTTTTTGGTATTTAAAAAAGTGGTAAGAGCTCGTTTAGATGTTGAATTTCCAGGGTAGGCTTTACCGGGCACGAGAGGGCTCGGGGGTTGTAAAACACCTGGTCGATGCCGGCCCGGTGGGCCCCGGCAATATCCGATACCGGGTTGTCGCCAATCATCAGGGATTCATGCCGCTGTGCTCCTGCCTGTTGCAGGGCAAAATCAAAAATCTCCTTCTGCGGCTTCTGGGCTCCGGCACCGGCAGAGGTAACAATTACCTCAAAATAGTGCGCAATGCCACCGCTTTTTAGTTTGATGTCCTGAACTTCTTCAAAGCCGTTGGTAATGATATGCAAACGATAACGCCCGGCCAGGTGGTCGAGCAATTGGCGGGCTCCGGGTACCAGGTGTGGCTTGGTGGGGCAGGTGTGTATGTACTCGGTCTGCATACTGGCGGCCATAGCCGGATCATGGATATGCAGGGCGGCAAATACGGCCGGAAAGCGTTCCTTACGAATGATGTTTTTGTCAATCAGGCCGTCATGAAAGCGCTCCCACAGCTCATCATTAATTTGATAAAAGGTATCCATAAATACCGCCAGAGGTATGCCCAATTGCTGTAGCTTGTAGCGCTGCCACAGCTCTTCCAGGGTTTCGTTGGAGCAGGTGTGATAGTCCCACAACGTGTGATCCAGATCGAAAAACAAATGTTTTTTATGACGAAACATCAGCGCGGCAGTTTGTTGATGGCCAGTTCGCGGTTGGAGAACAACGTTTGGCCGGTTTCCAGGTCATTCTTAAGTAATCGGTCTTTTTCTATATAAGCCAGGATCTGCCCTACAATATCGGCCACTTCTTCTTTGATACTGTAGATAATCCATTTTTCGTGTTTTTGGCTGTTTAAGATGCCGGCATGGCGCAGATAGGTGAGGTGCCTGGAGGTTTTGGCCTGGCTTAGGTCAAGGATAAACTCAATATCGGAGGGTGGCATGGCCCCCAGATGCAAGAGCAAATTGAGGATACGCAGGCGGGTAGGCTCGCCCATGGCTTTCAGGAGTTGGCTGCCGATTTCCAGATTGAAGTGCTTCAGGCGCATCTGTAACGTGGGGTTTTGCGTTAGTAATATTGCAAAGCAAGATGATTATTACCAAATTAAACAGTGCATTTTATATCTTTGCCTGCTAAGATGCTTGTAAAAATCGATACCATAAAAAAAATATCCTTAATCTTTTTGGTTGGGCTAGGCGCAGTACAAGCCCGGGCACAAAGCGAGGAAAAACAAGAGGTGGTGCAATTTACCGGATTTGTGGTAGCTTCTGACGGGGTAACCAATGTGCCGGGGGTGCACATCTATGTACCGCGTACCGGTCGCGGCACTACTACCAATATTTACGGTTATTTTTCTATGCCGGCCGTGGTGGGCGATACGGTGGTATTGAGTGCGGTAGGCTATGTGAAGCAACATTTTGTTATGCCGCGGGGCCGCAATGGCCGGGTAAATACCATTTTCAAAATGGAAGACGATACGGTGTTTTTGCAGAATGTGGATGTCTTTCCTTACCTGTCGGAACGAGAATTTAAGAAGGCTATTTTAGCCATGAAAACACCGGATGAAAGCAAAATGCTGTCCGAGCGGCTGGATGGTGCCGCTATGTCGGTGATGCTCAATTCGGTGCCCTACGATGCCAGTATGAATGCCCGCTATTATTTTGATCAGCAACTTTATTATATGCAAGACAGCTACGGCCCCAGAAGTAACCCCTTCCTGAACCCCTTCAATTGGGCCAAGTTTATTAAGTCGATAAAAAAGAAGAAGAAATAGTCTTTGCATTTCCCCGCTTTTTATATCAAAAAAGCAACTACTACCAACGCGGCCAATGCCAAATAGATCAGCGCTATCAAAATCTTGTAGAGTTTTAATTCAGAATTTTTCATGGCTATTACATTTTGTTCCAGCCTGTATAGCCACACAATCGTGCCAGACGAAATAAGTAGCTGAAAACCAGCAACTTGTCAAATGCATAAATCCGCATATTTTCCCATTTTGGGAAAAATTTTATCATAATGACCCAAAAAGTCGAAAAAAACCGGATTTTGTGAACCTTTTTGACCGGAAAGTAGTTATAACATATATCATCATGTAGCCATGCGTAAGTATCTCTTTTTGTTGGTGTTGCTTGCTGCGTTGCCGGCTGTGGCCCATGTAGGGCTGGATGCCCCGGTAGGCGGTGAGCATTTTATGCCAGGTGATAATGTGGTTATAAAATGGCATGTTCAGATTCAACATCCGCAGGAAAACTGGGATTTGTATTTTTCGCAAGACGGAGGCCTTACCTGGCAGGAGTTGGGCTTAAATCTTCCCGTATCGCAAACTTCATTTAATTGGACGGTACCCAATGTGAATACTACTGTAGGGCAAATCCGCATTGTAATGGATAACTCCGGCCCTGATTATTAAGCGGTGAGTGGCAATTTCTCAATTGGCAATACCATGCCGTTTGTGCTGGAATATCCTATGGGAGGGGAGATGTTTACAGGAGGTGAAACAGAGCAGATAAAATGGCGTGTCGATGCCGGTACTACCATAGATTATTGGAACCTGTATTATTCGGAGGATGGCGGTAAAAGCTGGATAACGATTACTGAAAATATAGCTGCCGATCAAAGAATGTATGACTGGCTGGTACCTTATATCAATTCTGCCGATGTATATGTAAGGTTGGTGCTGCAAGATGGCGCTTCGGCTTATGAGGCGATAAGCAAGGGCTTTGCCATAGAGAGTGCCATTACCGGTCTGACAAAGAAAACTGAGCCAAAAACTAATTGGCAGCTATACCCAAATCCGGCCCACGAACAGGTATTCATTACCGGTCTGCAAGGGCCTTATCAAATCAAACTGTTTTCGCCTCAAGGTCGTTTGCTTGTCCGGCAAGCCAATGCTATTCAGCCAGGGCAACCGCTGGATGTTTCACAGTTATCTCCCGGCCTGTATCTTGTGCAAATTGTACAGGGCCAGAAACGATTGATTGGACGCTTGCTTGTTCAATAAAAAATACCGGCCACCTGCGCAGCCGGTATTGGTAAGCCAACTAGTAGTACAAGTTTCTATCTAAAAAAGAAAGGTGGCAATGATCGTCAATAACAACAAAAAGTAAACCACCGGTATCAACACCTTGTACACTTTTAATTCCTTGTCTTTCATCACTTGGTAGTTTAGTTAAAAAATCATTTGCCTGATATAGTAAAAACATTGTGCCAAACCCCAGGCATATGCATAAGTAGCTGATTAACAACTTTTTATACAATTATGCTTGTGAGGTATTTTTCCCAAACTGGGAACCGCTTCCCATTTTTAACCATAATAGGTCTGTCTAAACCGGGAAAGACCGCTTTATTAGGCTAATATTTGGTTACATTAAAACCATAGTAATTGGCTGTTCTGCCTGAGCAGGCTATACTGCCTGAGGTTCTCGAAGGCAGGTTCTCGAAGCCAGGTTCTCGAAGGCAACTGGCTGTGCTGACTGAGGTACTCGAAGTCAGGCACTCGAAGCCAGGTTCCCGAAGCCAGTTCATTCACCGAAGGGAACCCTGAAATGCCATAACAGGTTCTTGTTTGTGCTGTTGACCATATTAAATAATAGATGTATTGAATCATGAACAAGGGTTAACGAATGAAGATTTGAGAATTAAATTAACTGATCTGGCTGAGGTTCTCGAAGCCAGGTTCTCGAAGCCAGCTTATAAAGAAAAAACCGAAATCCCCGGATTTATTCCTGTTTGCTCCAGGCAAGCCTGACTGCCGCTTAGGCAGGCCGCCCCCCTGCCACCATTCAGGCAGGGGGTCTCTTTGATACTTCAATACCACCTATATACAGACCCCGGCCTGGCTGACGCAGGCAGGAACGAGTCCGGGGCTTACTCGATTTGGTTTAGGGCAGCATGATACCCAGGCAGGCCTGGCTACTACAAGCAGACCGCCCGCCTGATCAATATGGTCAGGCGCCTCCATGATACTCCAATGCTGCTTTTATATGATCCCTTTCACAAATGGCGATGAAGATAAGGGTTAAAGAGGAGGCCCGGTCCGCTATCAGCTTCCAGCCCGCGACCAGGCGGGCTAAAACCTGCATTTTCGCTTCCCCGCTTCCCCGCTTTTCCGCATCCACGCTTAGCCCCTTCGCACCCTCTGCGTATCCTTTGCGCGCTCTGCGGTTAGGATTGAAGACTGCGGATATATGATTTATAGGCTATCTATTTCCTGACAAGACACGCTGATTAGGCTTACTTGCAAAAAGCGTGAAAACAAAAAAAGGCCAGCGCAATTGCTGACCTTGATATTCTGATGTCCTATGGGCAATTACCCCAGGAACTGCACCAGCCTGTCGGCCCGGCCACCGGCACGCAACTCGCGCAGCGATTTTTCCTTGAGCTGGCGAACCCGCTCGCGCGTCAGGCCCAGTTCTTCGCTGATTTGCTCCAGGCTCATGGCCTCACGCCCGATACCGAAATACATCTTCAGGATGTCACGGCTTTTGGGCTTAAGAGTAGCCAGCGTGCGCTCGGTTTCGTAACGGATAGAGTCGGTAAACTCCACCTCATGGTCGGTGCTCTCACTGCTTTCGTCCGAGATCACATCCAGCAAGGTGCCTTCGCTGTCAGCCGAAAAAGGCGCATCGAACGACATTTGATTCATATTGCCGTCCAGAGTTTTCTTTACCTCGCCCAGATCCATTTGCATGATCTCAGCTAGTTCCTCTTCGGTGGGCTCGCGCTCCAGTTCCTGCTGCATGGTAGCCATGGTACGCTTGATCTTGTTTAGCGTAGATACCCGGTTTTGCGGCATTTTGATCATGCGGGCATTTTCGGCTATGGCCTGCATGATTGATTGTCGTATCCACCATACGGCATAGGAGATGAACTTAAAGCCACGGGTGTGGTCAAACTTCTCGGCCGCCCTGATCAGCCCGATGTTGCCTTCGTTTATCAGGTCGTTGAGCGACAGGCTTTTGTTTTGATATTGCTTGGCTACTGATACCACAAAGCGCAGGTTGGCCTTTACCAGCTTATCCAGCGCAGCGCGGTCGCCCTTTTGTATTCTCTTGGCCAGCTCTATCTCCTCATCAGGGGAAATCATCTCTATTTTATTTACATCGTTGAAGTATTTCTCCAGCGACTGATTCTCCCTGGTGGTGATGTTTTGCGTGATTTTTAACTGTCTCATTGTCTTCAGGTTTAATTCGCTTCCAATCTTTCTGCACAAATGTCGGCACAACGGCCGGCCTGTTTCTACCAGAAAAACCTAATTTACCATTATAGGCAAATCACCTATGAAACGAAATGAAATGAAAATGGTTGTGTTTTTTTATAAATCTTCAAAAAGATTTTTTTCGATGGCATACAGTACCAGCCCGGCAACGTTTTTCGAGCCGGTTTTCTCCAGCAAATTTCGCTTGTGGGCATCTACCGTACGCGGACTGATAAACAGCTCATCGGCTATTTCCTGGTTGCTGTATTCTTTTATAATCAAATGCAGCACCTCTTTTTCGCGCTCGGTAAGCGGAATATCCACCACCAGCTTGTGGTTGCGTTTCGGCCCGCCCTTTATCATGTTTTGCATCACCGATTCGGCTACCTCAGGGGTATAGTAGGGCTCCCCGTTATACACGCTGCGCAGCGCCTTTTTGATTTCCTCTTCACTGGAGTTTTTCAGGATGTAACCCAGCGCCCCGGCATTCAGCATCTGCTTGATGTACTGATGGTCTTTCATCATGGTAAGGGCCAGGATGCGGATATCAGGGTATTCTTCCTTGATTTTTTTGGCACAGGTAATGCCATCCATCACCGGCATACTGATATCGAGCATTACTACATCTACTGTCAGGTCTTTGAGCATCAGCAAAGCCTCCTGGCCGTTTCCGGCCTCGCCCGCCACCTCAAATTCTTCATTGCCGTCAAAGTAGGTTTTGATAGCATCACGTATCAGCTTGTGATCATCTACCAGTAAAATTTTCATAGTGGTACGCTAACGTGTATATGTGTGCCCTGCCCGGGGTGGCTGTCGATACTGATATCGGCACCGATAGAAGCCGCCCGGTTGCGCATGCTGTTAATACCAAAGTTACTGTTTTTTTGTGACTTTGCCTTGTCAAACCCTTTGCCGTTATCTTCTACAGATAAAGACAGCAGGTCGTCATACACCAAAAACTGAATGGTTACTTCGCTGGCTTTGGCATGTTTGATAATGTTGTTCAGGGCCTCCTGCACGATGCGGTACAGGGCAAAGGCAATGTCGGTAGGGATATCTTGTGAGGCGTCCTGGTTGGTATGAAAGGTAAATTTTATTTCCGAAGCTTCCTGCAGCCTGGCAATCAGGTTGTCAACGGCAGCCACAAAGCCCAGGTCGGTCAGGGTGGGTGGCATCAGGTTGTGCGCCACCGAGCGCGTTTCGCCTATGGCTGCTTTTAACAGACTGTCTACCCGGGCCAGCTTGTCCTTTTCTTCTTTATTCAAATGCCGGTCTTTTTTCAGATTATTTAGGTGCAGGGCCAGGGCTGAGAGGGTCTGCCCTACCGAATCGTGCAGCTCTTTGGCAATGCGGCTGCGCTCCTGGTCTTCGGTAGCCAGGATGGAGGCGATAATTTGCCGTTCAGCATCTTTCGATTCCAGAATACTTCCCAGCAGTTTGCCGACACCTTGTAAAAGGCTTACTTCCTCATCCAGAAAAGGGCTGTTCTTAGCATCAGCGGGCAAGTCGGTATATCCTACGGTAATGTGGCCCATCTCCTGACCCCACATCAGCAGGGGCTCGCTAAGCTGCCAGGGGGTCTGGCGGTAATTAGCCGATTTAAATCCCTTGTTTTTATACTGTATCTGCACACAGGTTTTGTCGGGGTACTGCCAGGCCGGTAGCATAGCTGCGATGGCACCGGTAAAAATAGTTTCATCCGTACAGTTGGGTTCGGTACCCAGTTGAGATATCCGGTAGAGGCATTGCAGTTCCTTGTTGCGCTCGAGCAATTCCTGCTGGGCTTTTACGCGGCTGGTAATATCGCGGGCGAAACCACAGATATAAATTTGGCCGTCCAGAGTAAAGCGGTCGAGGCTGATTTCAACCGGAAAGCTATCGCCATTTTTTTTGCGAAGCCGGTCTTCCAACAGCAGGTGCGCAGGGCCGTCAGGCGAGTTGATTTTGTCATACAGATGCTGGTTGGCGGTAGTAGCCAGCAGATCACGTGGATACATGCCGAGCAGTTCATCTTTGTCAAATCCGGTGAGGCGCATGGCCGCCTGGTTTACTCTGATAAGCTTTTCCCCTGGTTGAAACCAAAAGCCGATATCTTGCGAGGCCTCTATGGTTTGCTCGGCCAGGCGCATGCCGCGCTGTGTATGTACCAGCTCGCGATTGGTAAGCCGCAATTCACGTGTCTTTTTCTTTACCTGATGCTGTAGTAATACCACAAACACCACCAAAACAAGCAGACCGGCCAATACAGTAGCCAGTACCTGCCACAACCAGGGAGGCAGCCAATCCTGCGGTTGGTAGCTGAGGTGGTTTTTGGCGCTGCTGTAATATACCGAACTGCGGTCCGCCATCAGCTGCTGCAGGCGGCTGTCCAGGGCATCGGCCAGGGTGCGGTATTGCGGGCCGGGAGCAAAGGCGTAGCGTACACTGGTATAGGCTATGTTAATGGGTGTTTTGACCAGCGGCCGGTCATTGGTGTGCAAGATCCCGTAGTAGCGCGACAGCAACACCAGGTCGGCCCGGCCCTGTACCACGCTATCCAGGGCAGCTTCGTAGGTGGTTGTCTCTATGATACGAGCCGGTATAGACAGTTGCCGCAGCAGACTGCGCAAGCCCCGTTGTGGCTCTTCCAGGTAGATATCGCCTCGCAAAGCTGCGATGGTTGTGCCCCGCAGGTCTTCTACCGATAAATAATTGCGTTCATCGTCTTCGTGTTTATAAAGCTTACCCCAATTGGTGAGTACACTGATGCGGTTGAGGGTGAACAGGCTGTCGCGTTGTGGTGACCAGGCCACGGCCGGCAACAGGTCTATGCGGCCCGTTCGGAGTGCCTGCAGGGCTTCGGCAAAGGTGTAGGCCTGATAGCTAAGCTGCCAGCCCTCCTGGCGGGCGATTTCTTCCAGCACGTCAATCAGATAGCCGGCCGGTTGGCCCTGGGCTCCGGTCATGGTCAGGGGCGGATTGTCATATACGCCCACCCTGATGGTAGTGGGTTGCGACAACGCGGACAGGGCAACTAATGCTGCCAGACAAAAAAGCAAAGCCTTGCGCATAACAATGTGTTAAGATACGGGATTTGCAGGCAAAATGAAAGCGGGACACGTGAATACCGTTGCTGCTTGCCGGCAATCCATATTCCCGGCCATTTATGCAAAAGATATATCGTGAGAAAGAGAAAGTATTTATCTTAGAAATTCTTAAAAACAATGTCAGGTCATGAAAAAACTGCTTATTCCCATTCTATTGCTTATCGCTGCCTGTGGCAGCCAACAGCCTGCCGATGAGCTCAGCCGCTGGCAACAGCGAGCCGCCAATGTAGAGATATACCGCGATGACTACGGGGTGCCGCATATCTATGGCAAGACCGATGCCGATGCCGTGTTCGGCTTGCTGTATGCCCAGTGTGAAGATGATTTTAACCGGGTAGAGCGCAACTATATCTGGGCTATTGGCCGCCTGGCCGAGGTGGAAGGTGAGAAAATGCTTTACAGCGACCTGCGCGCCCGCCTCTATATGACTCGTGAAGAGGCCATAGCCGCCTATGAGAGCAGTCCGCCCTGGCTTAAGGAGCTCTGTGTGGCTTTTGCCGATGGCATCAATTATTACCTGTACACCCATCCGCAGGTGAAGCCCAAATTACTTACCCATTTTGAGCCGTGGATGCCCATGTACTTTAGCGAGGGCTCCATTGGCGGGGATATCGAGCGGGTGTCAACCGTTGGCATACGCGACTTCTACGAAGAGAAATCTACCCTGGCCCAGCGCACTCCGGTAGCGGACGACCTGCCGGCACTAGCTGATGACGAACCCCGCGGCTCCAATGGCATAGCGCTCAGCGGCAAGCTCACCCGCTCGGGCAAGGCGATGCTGCTGATCAACCCGCATACTTCGTTTTACTTCCGGGGCGAGGTGCATGTGGTGAGTGAGGAAGGTCTGAATGCTTACGGAGCGGTAACCTGGGGGCAGTTTTTTGTCTATCAGGGTTTTAACGAAAAAACCGGCTGGATGCACACCTCCTCGTATATTGATGTAATAGATGAATTTGTGGAGACCGTGCAGCAAGGCGAACAGGGTCTGCAATACAAATACGGTGACGAGTGGCGGCCGCTAACCGTCAAGGAGGTGACCCTGGCCTATAAAGAAGGCGACAGTCTGAAAAGGCGCAAATTTCCCATTTACCGCACGCACCACGGGCCCATTACCCATAAGCAGGGCGATAAGTGGGTAGCCACTGCCCTGATGTGGCAACCGGTCAAGGCCCTGGAGCAATCGTTCGTCCGCACCAAGCAGAGCGGCTATGAGGGCTTCCGCCAGATGATGGATATCCGCGCCAACTCCTCCAACAATACGGTATATGCCGATGCCGATGGCAATATTGCCTATTTTCATGGTAATTTTATTCCTAAACGCGACCCGCGTTTCGACTACAGCAAACCGGTAGATGGCAGCAATCCGGCTACCGACTGGCAGGGCCTGCATACGGTGGATGAATGTATTACCGTGCTCAATCCGCCCAACGGCTGGATTCAGAACTGCAACTCAACGCCTTTTACCAGTGCGGCTGAGTATAGCCCCAGGCCGCAGGACTACCCGCCCTATATGCGGCTGCCCGGGGAGAATTTCCGGGCTATACATGCCATCCGCCTGCTGCAAAAGGCCGATGACATGACCCTGGACAAGCTGATAACGCTGGCTTACGACCCCTACCTGACGGCCTTTGAGGTGCTGATACCCGGCCTGATTGAGGCTTATGACAATACGCCAGGTGCCGACCCGACCCTGCAAGCACCGATTGATGTGCTGCGCAACTGGGACTTTGCCGTCAGCAAGGAATCGGTGGCCATGTCACTGGCGCATTTTTACGGTTGGCTGTACAGGCGTGAGGGGCAAGCCCCCGATACGCTCAGCCGCATGCAGCAAATCGAGTGGTTCGCCAGCCGCTCGCCTTATGAGGAGCGCCTGCGTATTTTCCGCCAGGCAATTGATAAGCTGACGGCCGATTTCGGTACCTGGCAAACACCCTGGGGCGAGATCAACCGTTTTCAGCGCCTGACGGGTGATATCATCCAGCCTTTTGACGACAGCAAGCCGAGCCTGCCGGTAGGTATGGCCTCGGGCCGCTGGGGGGCGCTGGCTTCGTTTGGCGCTAAAGCCTACAATACCAAACGCCTTTACGGCACCTCGGGCAACAGCTTTGTGGCCGTAGTGGAGTTTGGCGACAAGGTAAAAGCCAAAACACTGCTGGCCGGGGGGCAAAGCGGCCACCCGGAGTCACCGCATTTCAACGACCAGGTAGCGCCCTATATCAATGTGCAGTTTAAAGAGGCCGCCTACTACCGCGATGAGGTGGAAGCACGGGCGCAGGTAAAATACCACCCGGGCGAGCAGATAGACTGGTGGAGGAAATGATGCAGAAGAAAAGTACAGTACTTCTGTCAAATGCAGACTTTAGAGAAAAGAAAAAGCCCCGCAATGCAGGGCTTTTATTATTTACGCTACTTACCGAACATAAATCGGCTATAATGCTTAAAGCGCAACCAGAAAATACGCCAGTAGC
>WFNR01000088.1 GCA_015488485.1 Cyclobacteriaceae bacterium
GCTTGAAGCTTGAAGCCCGACTGCCGCGGGCAGGCTCGAAGCTTGAAGCTAACAGCGGGCGGGCCTCCCCTTCAGGGGATTGAGGGGGCGCGGGGGTGACGGAGGACTGAGGTCAGATGACGAAGGGCTGAGGTCGGGGTCAGATGACGGAGGACGGAAGTCGGAGGACGGAAGACCGACATAATCATCAATCTGCAGTCTGCCATCTTAACCGCAGAGGGCGCAGAGAAGGCGCTAAGGAGGGAATGCGTATATGCGGGAAAGCGGGGAAGCGAAAAAACGTAAATGCGGTTTTAGCCCGCCTGCTGTCGGGCAGGCTGGAAGTTCGAAGCCAATAGCATCGATCCCCTACCGCACTTACCACATAAATAAATGCAGGTGATCCCCGGATTTATTCCTGTTTGCTCCAGGCAAGCCGCCCGCCTGTGGCAAGGCAGGCACGGAGGCCGGGGATTTTGATCTTTTTCAGCCTGGCTTCTAGAACCTGGCTTCTGGAACCTGGCTTCGGGTGCCTCAGCCATATGCCTTCGAGAACCTGCCTTCGAGTACCTCAGGCAGTTCAGGCAGTACAGGCAGAACAGGCAGTACAGCCAGATGGCTTCGAGAGCCTAGCTTCGGGAGCCTCAGCCAATTCAGGCAGTTCAGGCAGAACAGGCAGCTTCGTATTTACCTACGCTACCTATGACTCAGCTTAGGTGTCGTTTGAGTGATGATTTTGTGGTTTAGTGGTTTTAAGGCAAGCTAAACCGGCAGCAGCTGCTCACCTTTTTGCACTTCGGGCAATAGCCCCCGGGTAGCTGCCAGCAGTTCCTCCTGCAAAGCAGCCAGCAGTTTTTTCTTGACAAAATGGCGATGTACGGCAAATCCAATCGAGCGATATGGCAGCGGGGCCTTAAACTCCCGCAAACGACTCTTTCTTTCCGGTCCGAAGTCTAACGTAGCCAGCATGGGTACCAAAGTACAGGCCCCGGAGGCATCTACAAAGCGTAACAGGCTATCAATAGAACCTACTTTATAGCGCAGGTTTTTCGATGGGTTGAAGCGTATCTTGTGCGACTCGCAAAGGTGCAGTACCTGGGTACGCATACAATGGCCTTCTTCCAGCAAACACAAGCGCTGCGTATCTATCTGATACACCGATATACCATTGCCCTTGCCCTCCTGTGCATCGTAAAAGACAAAGGGCTCATCATATAATTTTGTTTCTACGATATCCGGATCATTTAGTGGTACCGATAAAATACCTATATCGAGCTCACGCCTGCGCAGTTGGCTAATGATTTCACCAGTGGTAATCTCCCTGATCTCTATATTGAGTTGCGGAAATTTGGTTACGAATTGTTGCATAAACAGCGGCAACAAAAAAGGCGCTACTGTGGGTATCACCCCTAAGCTAAGATCTCCCTTAATCTCTCCCTTAATCTCTTTGAGTAACTCCTGCAACTGATCAAACTCCTTATTGATTTGGTAGAGCTTTTCCAGTACAATGCGGCCTTCTGAGGTCAGTTCAACCGGTTTCTTTTTCCTATCAAAGATTGTAATACCAATCTCATCCTCAAACTTTAGAATCATCGTGCTAAGCGTAGATTGGGTAATAAAGCACTTGTCGGCCGCCAATCCGAAATGGCGCGTTTCGGCCACGGCCATCACGTAACGTATCTGCTGAATATTCATCTATTTTATCAATTACACCATTGAAACATTCGTTTTTGTCAATGTTCAAATGTAGGTAGTTTTGCCGAAACAAAAGTCAATAACCATGAGAAAAATAATTTTACTAACAAACATGATAGCAGTCCTTATGGGATGTTATCAAAACCCCAAAACAACTGAGAGTATGACAAACACAGGTAAATGTCCGTTTGGATTTGACGGTAGCGGTAAACCCGCAGAAACGGTGAAGGAGCCGGAAAACAACAAGTACTGGTCGGAAAAAATCGACCTGGATGTATTGCGCAAGCATGCCGAAACAACCAGCCCGCTGGGCAAGGATTTCGATTATGCCGAAGCCTTTAATGAATTGGATTATTATGCCTTAAAAAAGGATTTGGCTGAACTGATGACAAAATCGCAGGACTGGTGGCCGGCTGATTACGGCCATTATGGACCATTATTTATCAGAATGGCCTGGCACAGTGCCGGCACCTACCGCTATATTGATGGTCGTGGTGGTGCCCGCTTCGGCTTTCAGCGCTTTGCTCCGCTCAACAGTTGGCCCGACAACGCCAATCTGGACAAGGCCAGGCGCCTACTCTGGCCTATCAAACAAAAGTATGGCAACAAAATATCGTGGGCCGATCTGATGATCCTGGCCGGCAATGTAGCCATTGAGTCCATGGGGCTTAAAACGATAGGTTTCAGCGGTGGCCGCGAAGATGTATGGCAAGCTGCCGATGATATTTATTGGGGACCGGAAAGCAAATGGCTGGCCGATAGTCGCCATAATGCCGAGGGGGAACTGGAAAATCCATTGGCTGCCAGCCAGATGGGGCTAATCTATGTAAACCCGGAAGGCATAGCCGGCAACCCCGATCCGTTGGAAGCTGCCAAAGCCATCCGCATGACTTTTGCCCGCATGGGTATGAACGATGAAGAGACGGTGGCCCTGATTGCCGGGGGACATACCTTTGGCAAGACACACGGCATGGGCGATGTGTCTTATGTAGGCCCGGAGCCGGAAGCAGCCGACCTGGAAAACCAGGGCCTGGGCTGGTTAAGCAGCTATAAATCAGGCAAGGGCCCCGATACCTTTACGTCAGGGCTTGAGGTAATCTGGACACCCACCCCTACTCGCTGGAGCCATGCATTTTTAACTACCTTATTCGCCCACGAATGGGAGCTTACCAAGAGCCCGGCTGGCGCCCATCAATGGGTGGCTAAGGATGCCGGAGAGATATTCCCCGACCCTTTCGACCCCAGCAAGCGGCATAAACCTACCATGCTCACCACCGACCTCTCACTTAGGGAAGATCCGGTGTATGAGAAAATTGCAAGAAGGTTTATGGCCAATCCGTTGGAATTTGATAAGGCCTTTGCCCGCGCCTGGTACAAGCTCACGCATCGCGACATGGGCCCCCGCATACTGCATCTGGGTCCGGAGGTACCCAAAGAGGATTTTATATGGCAAGACCCACTACCCACAGCCGATTATACCCTGGTTAACGAGCGCGATATAGCCGACCTGAAAAAACAGATCCTGGCCTCGGGGCTGTCGGTATCCGATTTGGTCACTACGGCCTGGGCAGCGGCCTCTACTTTCCGCTATTCCGATTACAAAGGGGGCGCCAACGGGGGGCGGCTGCGGCTAGAGCCACAGAAAAGTTGGGAAGTAAACAATCCGCCCCGCCTGCAGAAGGTATTGGGTAAGCTGGAGGAGATCCGGACAGCATTTAACAAGGCGCATCAGGCACAAAACAAAAAAATCTCTCTTGCCGATATGATTGTACTGGGTGGCAATGCCGCCATTGAGAAAGCCGCTGCTGACGGTGGCTTTGATATTGAAGTGCCATTTGTCCCCGGCCGTGTAGATGCCACCCAGGAGCAAACCAGCCTGGAATCGATGGCTGTACTGGAACCAGTAGCCGATGGCTTCAGAAATTATGTGAGCAAGGATAAGAAGAGTTACACGCGCTTCTCAGCCGAAGAACTGCTTATTGATAAGGCTGAATTGCTGACCCTGACACCGGAAGAAATGACGGTACTGTTAGGCGGTTTGCGTGTTTTGAATGCTAATTATGATGAGTCAAACCTCGGTGTATTCACCGCCAGACCTGAAACGCTGAGCAATGATTTCTTTGTAAACCTGCTGGACATGAACACCAAATGGCAAGCCGTAGATGAAGATAAGCAATTATTTAAAGGTATAGACAGGCAGACACAGGCTGAAAAATGGACGGCCTCACGCGTTGACCTGCTTTTCGGGCATCATTCTGAACTGCGGGCCTTGTGCGAGGTGTATGCCAGTGCTGGCAATGAGCACAAGTTCGTGGATGATTTTGTAGCTGCCTGGAACAAGGTAATGACCCTTGACAGATACGATTTGCAATAGGTTAGTGTTCGTTGCAAATTGGGCCCAGAATGGACTGTTGAACAGCCATTTTGTCCGCAGGTTACGAGATCCGGATGCCATGACGCCCATTGGTTAATCATAAGCAGATTATAGTCATGCTGCGGTCATAAAGCCTCGGGCTGGCAAGACATTGCAAACAACAACTTGTCAGGGCAAGCCGGTCTGAATTACAGGCCGGCTTTTTTTTACGCTACTCTCAACTGTGCAGTAGTGTTGAAGGAAGAGAGACTGGGCACTGAGGTCAGAAGGCTGAGGGCGAAAGACCGACAAAATCTGCAATCATCAATCTGCAGTCTGCCATCTTAACCGCAGAGGACGCAAAAGCGGGAAGGCGGAAATGCGGATTTTAGCCCGCCTGCCAGGCAGGCTCGAAGCTTGAAGCTAACAGCGGGCTGGCCTCCCCTTCAGGGGATTGAGGGGGCGCGGGGTGTCGGAGGACGGAGGGCAGAAGTCTGATGACGGAGGGCGGGAGTCTGACAAAGTCTAAAATCTGCAATCATCAATCTGCAGTCTGCCATCATAACCGCAAAGAACGCCAAGGGTGCGCAAAGGGCGCAAAAGCGGGAAAACATAGAAGCGGGAAAGCGGTATTACAGTTTAGCTCTTGACCCATCTGCTGACGGCAGGCTGGGAGTTGGAAGGCAGAGGTCAAAGGCTGAACAAATTTTTCACCGGTTATCAGGGGGAAAGCGAACACAAATCACGGTTTAACTGTAGTTTTGCGACCAAATTAACCGCAATACAATTGCTACGACAATCCAAACCCGTACTCATCTGGCTGATAGCAGGCGCCCTGCTGGTAGCCGGCATGGTGGTAATCGGGGGCATTACCCGGCTGACCAACTCCGGCCTGTCCATGGTAGAATGGAAGCTGATTATGGGTGCTATTCCGCCACGTACCGAGGCCGAATGGCAGGAAACTTTTGCCAAATACCAGCAGTTTCCCGAATATCAGAAGCTCAATACACATTATACGCTGGAAGATTTCAAAGCCATTTTCTGGTGGGAATACCTGCATCGCTTACTGGGGCGCCTGATCGGAGTAGTATTCCTGATTCCATTTATCTTTTTTTGGATTAAAGGCTATTTCAATAAAAAATGGTTGCTAAAACTGCTGGTGTTGTTTGCCCTGGGTGGCTTTCAGGGCTTTTTGGGCTGGTTTATGGTTAAAAGCGGCCTGGTCGATCAGCCCGATGTGAGCCATTACCGCTTGGCGGCCCATCTGCTGGCAGCCTTTGGCCTGTTTTGTTATATCATCTGGCTGATTATGGACTTATACAGCCCGGCACAGGTAAATATACGGGTGGTACGCTATGCCTTTATGCTGCGGGTAATTCTGGTACTGGCCTTGCTGCAGGTTATGTACGGGGCTTTTGTAGCCGGATTGAATGCCGGCCTCTTCTACCCTACCTTCCCTACTATGAATGGTGCCTGGATACCCCCGGCCATTGCCGATGCCTGGCAACAAAACGGCTGGGTGAGTCTGATAAGCGACATCACCACCGTGCAATTTATTCATCGCTGGCTGGGCATTACACTGTTTAGCCTGGTAGTGGGTGTCTATTATATTTTCGGACCATCGCTGCTAAGGGTAGCGCAACAGCGCCTCCTGTGGCTGGTTGGTGTGGTATCGGTGCAGGCGTTGTTGGGCATCTTTACGCTTATTTACCAGGTACCTATTGCACTGGCAGTGGCACACCAGTTTGTGGCATTGGTATTTATAGGTAGCATTATCGTCAACCTGCATGGTGTGCGCCACGGTCAGCCTGTACCAGCTTGAAAAAATGATAGATGCCTTTTAAGGTAAGGTGGCGGTCGATAGCATCGAAATGCGGCTGCAAGGGTTTGAGCACCTCCGACAGGCCACCGGTAGCCACTGTGGTAATGGGGTAGCCGGCAAATTGCCTGATTTTGTCCAACATAAAAACCATCTGCCCCACAAAACCCCACAGAATACCTGAATTCATGGCTTCTACTGTATTGGTTCCCAATGGGTTATCCGGTAGCTCAAGCGGTATTTCCGGCAACTGGGCGGCATTGCCGGCCAGGGCCTTCATAGCTGTTTTAATACCCGGGGCAATGGCTACACCCTCAATCTTTTGCTTATCATTGACCAAGGTATAGGTCAGGGCTGTTCCGAAATCAACTACCAGGCAGGGTCCCTGATACTCCACACAAGCGGCCAGCGCATTGGCCAGCAGGTCGGTGCCTATCTCCTCGGGATTGGCCGGGGTTACCGGTAGCAAGTGATACCATTTGGACTGAAAAAGTACCGGGTCATGGTGCAACTCCAGGCGGGTGGCATCGAGCACCACATCGGTGAGGTGCGGCACCACACTGCTTATACCTACCCCCTCTATGGTGTGCCCCTGCTTGTTTATTTCACGGCTGATAACCGCCAGTTGGCGGGTGTAATACACCAGGGGTTCCACCTTTTCGGAGCCGATACGGTATTCTTCCCAGGTGCCATCATCCTGACGCAGACCAATGGTAATATTGGTATTGCCTATATCGATTGCGATAAACATGCTGCGAAACTACTGAATAGACCGCTAACCCGATATGCAAGATTTGATTTATTTTTGCAGCCAAATCCTATGAAAGACGCACTTTCTCACATACGCATTGATTTTTCGGAAGACAATCTTTTTGCGCTTAATCTGGCCATTGCTTTCATCATGTTTGGTGTGGCCCTGGGTATTGATACCAAGAGCTTTCGTGAGTTGGCGCGCAACCCCAAAGCGGTGCTAACCGGGGTATTCAGTCAGTTTATCTTGCTACCGGCCCTCACCTATCTACTGGTGTTGTTGTTTAATCCGGTACCGGGGCTGGCGCTGGGCATGATACTGGTGGCGGCTTGTCCGGGCGGCAATGTGTCCAACTTTTTTACGGCCGTTAGCAAGGGCAACATAGCTCTGTCGATTACCCTCACTGCCATTGCTTCCTTGCTGGCGGTGGTAATGACACCTCTGAATTTCGCCTTTTGGAGCCATTTGTATCTGGGAGAAAAAATTACCGTAGAGGTAAAGATGGAAACCCTGCAGATGGTCAAAATGGTTTCGCTGCTGCTCGTGATACCCATGGCGTTGGGCATCGGGGTAAGCCACTGGCTACTAAGGCTTACCGCCAAAATAGAGAAGCCCATCCGCATTATTTCTTTCTTTATCTTAATGGGCATCATCATTACAGCCTTTTGGAGCAATGTCGGGTTGTTTAAAAAATATTACCACTATGTCATTTATCTGGTGTTTTTCCACAATGGCATAGCGCTGGCCAGCGGTTATTTCCTTTCCAAAAAAATAGCTCGTAACAATGAACGTGATAGCCGCACCATCGCCATCGAAACGGGTATCCAGAACTCCGCCCTGGGGCTGGTTATAATCTTTGCCTTGTTTGATGGCAACGGTGGTATGGCACTGATAACCGCCTGGTGGGGTATCTGGCATATTATTTCAGGCATGATAATATCAACTATTTTTTCAAGAGGAGCCATTTTTGAATTTCAAAAATCATGATACGCAACAAGTTCATTGACCATCTCCAACGTCTGTGGTACGAAGTAGTTTGGGTGGGTGTATTTATTAGCTTCAGGTTTTACTTCCGCAGGTGGCAGGTAGCCAACTACCCCAAAATGGGGCGTAAAGAACCGGTAATCTATGTAGCCAATCATCAAAACGCCTTTCTCGATGCCCTGGCCATCATCATGTCACAAAGGCGGCATCCGTTGTTTCTGGTGAGGGCCAATATTTTTGCAAAAAAACTGGCCCGCTTTGCCTTGCGCTCACTCAATATGCTGCCGATCTACCGCCTGCGCGATGGCAAGGAAAACCTCGCTAAGAATGATGCTATCATTCAGGATTGTATAGACATGCTGATTGACGGCCGCCAGCCAGTGGCCATTTTTGTAGAGGGCAACCACAATTTGAAGCGCTCGCTGCGCCCCCTCAAAAAAGGGGTAAGCCGCATCGCTTTTTCGGCCCTGGAGCAAACTGACTTTACTCTCGACCTGAAAATAGTGCCTATCGGCCTAACCTACAGCAAGCACACCCGTTTTCGCTCTGACCTGCTGGTAAATTACGGGGCGCCCATCTCGATAAAAGACTATCTGGACGTATATCGGCATAATCCCAACAAAGCACATTTGGAGTTGATACGCGATATTGAAAAACGCCTTGAGCCGCTAATGGTAAACATTGCCGATCACCAGCACTATGAAGAAATCGAGCAAGCCTGGATCAATCAACACCAGGAATATGATAATATGCTAACCGAGTTGGAGCATGACCAACAGCTTATCGCCCGCCTTACACAAGAAGCCAGGGCCGGCCGGCTGCAACCCGCCCCACCAACCGCCCGTCCGGCCAAACCGCTACAAGCCCTACTGGGCTTTCCGGCCTTTGCCGTGGGTTTACTCAATACCCTGCCGCTCTTTTATATCATGCGGCAATTGATTGGTAAGCTGGTAACGGACATCCATTTCTACGGCTCTATCAAAGTTGGGGCAGCTATGGTTTTGGCACCGCTTGTTTTCGGCCTGCAGGCTACTGGCGTGTATGCGCTCACAGGTGGTAATGTTATTTTGAGCTGGTTCTACTTTTTTGCCAGCCCATTTTTCGGCACCTTTGCATACGACTATTACCTGCGGCATCTCACCGACCTGCCTCCTGTCACCGCATCGGCTGATTTGCTCAGGAATTATAAATAAGTAAAACAAAAACCGCTATACCATGCCTTTCATTGCCTTATACCACACCCATAAACTGGTAGTCATCCTGTTTATCCTGATTTATTTTACCAAAGCGATTATGCTGCTTATCGGCAATCGCGAAGCACTGGAAAAATTCAAACGGAAAATCAAGATACCGGAAGCGGTAATCAGCGCATTGTTTTTTATCACCGGCCTTATCATGTTAAAAAACATTGCCGTTTTCAATATGATTTTTGCTATAAAGCTCATATTGGTCGTTCTGGCCATTCCGTTGGCAGTGGTAGCCTATAAAAAAGAACAGAAGCTATTGGGAGTGCTGGCCGTGGTAGTGTTGCTGGGAGCCTATGGCCTGGCCGAGTTTTATAAGGCCAGTTTCGCCAAAAAACATACCATAGAGAACGTGGTAACCAACCCCGGTGAGCCAGGCTATGATATACTGGCGCATGGCAAGGCGCTTTATCAGGCGCAATGCAGCGTATGCCATGGCGATGATGGCCGGGCCGGACGCTCCGGGGCCAAAGACCTGAGTGTCAGCACTAAAACCGATAAAGAAATTACTAGCCTGATTAAAACCGGCAAGAACACCATGCCTCCTATGGACAAGCTGTTCGATGAAGCAGAACTAAACGCCCTCACAGCTTATGTGAAATCCCTGCGTCAGCAGTAGGCGGCTAATCGAAGAACATCCAGTAGAAACCGAAATCGAATAGCGGCTTCTTACCCACATAGTAAGGTGCCACAAAATAGCCTTCTTTGGTAATGGCCTCAACCAGGTTATTCATTTTACCAAACACATAGGCGTGTCCCAGCTTGATATTTACATAAAGATCAAGAATCAGGTATGAAGGTATCAGAAACTCATCCTGAATGAAATACTGTTGGGTTGATTCGCGGTAGTCCGGAGCATAGTAGTCCGATTTCCAGTGGCTGTCGATACCGGCTTGTATCTCCAGATTGTTGTTAAAATGCAGGTTGTGATAATAAAGGTTGCCGCTGACCATCCACTGCGGCATGGGCAGCGCTTCTGGTGTGTTGCCCGCCACAATGTTATAATCTACCTGGGCGGTGAAGTACAGGTTTTTCAGAAAATTGATTGTCAGATCAACACCGGGCTGGATGACAGTAGTGGTGCCGTCTATTTGCCGGGGTACGGCTGCCGTGTCGTAATACACATAATTGGTAAGGCTGGTAAAGGTAGCCCGTGGTGTCAGTAGCGAACGCCCCACCGGCTGCGTATAACTGCCGTTTACCTGCAAGGCCTTTATAGTAGTAAAATCATTAATCCAGAAGTCATGATTGCCCAGATAAGCGCGCTCCATGAAGCTGGGCTGGTATTGCTGAGTAACCAGATGAGCTTCAAAATTACTGGCAAACAGGTCGCCCGTAAGGCGTTGGTTACCATTAAGATTGAAATCAATACTACCCTGCAGCTTGTACTTGCGATTTAGCTGAATACGCACCGCCCCACCCAGATAATGCTCCTCACCTATCGTTGGCGGCTTACCGGTGCGAAAATCCAGGGTATCGGAATTGCCCCAGGCATAGGCAAAATCATATTTGCGGTATTTATAATAACCCAGATAAAACAACTTGCCGGCAATACTGCCTTTCAAGCCACCTTCGAAAGTATTGGTAATAAAGCGATTTTTATCCGAAGTAGTATCGTTACTGAAGATAAAGCGGTCGAAATAGTCCTTGTCATCTTTAAAATCGGGAATACGAAACTGGGCCGAAGCGTATTCATTATCGTAGGTGGCATATACCTGAAATACCGAGTCAATCATAAACTGCTGGTACAAATGAAACTGCCTGCGCAGGACGGTGGTAGTGGCATTGGTGAGAAACACATTGGCATCGCGGTCGAAAAAAGAAAAACCACCGGTAGTATCCACCCCACCCTGATCGGCTACGGTCGTTTTATTACGGGAGAAGTTGGTCATAACCAGATACCTGCGGTTGGGGGTGTAGTACACCAGATAGGCATCGTAGCCTTCCGAGTCGGCCAGCCGGTCGTTACGCCCTTTGGAGGCCACCTGCTTATCGGTGGCAATGCGGTTGTAATCGATGCCGATGTTGAAGTTGGAGCTATCGCTGCGGTTAAAGCCCACATCTACCTTGTTGCGGCCGCGGGCCCCGATAGCCGCCCCGATACGCGAGTAGGGTGATTTGGTGTCGTAGTATTTAAAATCGGCCGGCTTGCGAAAAAACGGCTCATACACATAAAAGCCCGAGCGCGCCCCGATGATATCAGGTGGCACATAGTACATCGGGCGGGTGGCAGTACCCATTACACCCAGGTCTTGCAGGCGATAGCCACTCAGCTCGGTGGTGGTAAAACGATGTATATTGAGAATGGAAGTATCCACTTCCTGAAAATACAGGTCGTTGTACTTGATATTGTGCTCATAGATATAACGTGTGGTATGCGGCCCATAGATAAGGCGGGTAGAGTCATCGAGTATCTGGGCCCGCAGTGTGCTGCTTAGCAGGAGTAATATAAGAGTGAATTTTTTCACGCTGCGAAGTTACGGAGCTCTATGCAAACTACCGGGCTTTGTCGGGTTGGTTCTGTTCATCTTCGGGTGGTGCATACTTGGCGTCAATGGCCTGCCATACCTTTTCATCAAAAACATTGCCATTTTCCAGAAAGCGGGTTTCAATCGGTACATAATATAAAGGTGTGCCGGCCAGCGCCTGTACGTACTCCTCGTTGCGCAGCTTTACCACATCCTTCTCGGTAGTAATCAGGCCGGCCCCTTGAGCAGCCGCCTGCCCGGCCAGTTGCTGCAAGTCAGCCGATGTATAGTTGTAATGGTCGGCAAAGGCCACAGTATCCACTATCTCGAAATGTTTCTGTACATGTTCAAAAAACAAGCTGGGATCGGCCAGACCGGCAAAGGCCAGCATTTTGTTGCCGGCAGTGGACATTTTGTTGCTAAGAGGTCGAGGCTTACCATAGGCAATCGTAGCAAAAAACACCGGAATAGTACCGCCTGCATAGCTATTGATGCGCTGCGTAATATGCTTCTTCTCAGATGCGGTTATCGTTGGCGGGCATTTGGTTACCACCACCATTTGCGCCCTGCGCACCTCATTTCGTGGTTCGCGCAAGCGGCCGGCCGGCAGCAGATAATCTTCGTAAAACGGCTGCTGATAGCTGGTAAGCAGTATGTTCAGGTCGGCCCGCACCGCCCGGTGCTGATAGCCGTCATCCATCAGAATCACCTGGGTTTCCGGGTGCTCCAGCAGGATAGTCGGGATGGCCAGGGTACGCTCCTCACCTACCGCCACACGTACCTTTTTGCCGTATTTCAAATACATTTGATAAGCCTCATCACCCAGGTCGTGAGCGCTCATGCCGGGGGCCGCCAGGCGAAAGCCTTTGGTCTGGCGCTTGTAGCCACGGCTCAGCACGGCCAGTGTATAGCGCTCCTGCAGCAGGCGAATCAGGTATTCAACCATCGGGGATTTGCCAGTACCTCCGGCCCGCAGGTTACCTACCAAAATGACCATGATATCATAGTTGAACGAGCGTGAATAACCGATATCATAGAGATAATTACGCAAGCGGACAGCCAGACCGTAAAGCCAGGCCAGCGGCAACAGAACTATTTGCGAAAACTTCATGCGGGGCTGTGAATACCTTGCAAAATAGCAACAAATTTTACTACCCGTAGCAATCCGTAGTATTTGTTTTGTATTTTCAAGCAGCAAATCGTTTTCTTTGAACAGAAAAC
>WFNR01000089.1 GCA_015488485.1 Cyclobacteriaceae bacterium
AGCCCAGCATACCGAAGGTGATGGAATCCTTCAAGATACCCGAACCCCAGAATACGGTGGAGGGAATAAACAGAATAGCCAGTGCCAGGCGGCTGATATGCTGCGGAAACAGCTTGCAAAAGGCCATATACATAGCCCATAGCCCCGAGAAGGATACCAGGGCAAACAGCAGGGCCGTGCCGCTATACGTGCCGCCTGTGAGGATGGCAAATATACCGGCTATGCGTACTACCATATAGGCCGGAGGGTCGCGGTACATCCAGATGCGCGCGGCATACTTATACACCCCTTCCGGATAGTTGGTGTCGGCAAAGATGAGCTTAAAGGCAATGGCCGGGTCATCCAGAAAAGCCTCGTAAATCTGCTTGCCGCCATGAGTAAAATAATTAAAGGTATCGCCCCCGCCATAATAAAACTGGTACAAAGCCCCCAGTGCCAGGGCGCCCACTATCCGTACTACCAGAGCCGGTATAAAATACTGGCGGTTTTCCTCGTATGTAACCCACGGCCGGATAAGCCAGGCAACCAACAGCACAACCAGCAACAAAACGGGGGTAACAAGCAGATCAGTGGCTTCCACAACAGTTAACGTTTACCAACAAATGTACGAACTATCGGGTTATCCCTTTTTATACATAATATATTTATAATGAATGGATAAATGGTTTTTTTTAATATCAAATCATCAGGGATTTATAAAAGGATTAATCCCGAAAATGCCAAAATTCACCTACCTCATTTTTGCGTATTGTTTTATCGATTGTCTTTTCATGAAAATATAGGAAAATCATCAAATACATGAATTTTGGTATTCTTCGGCCTGAAAGGCGGAAAATTCAAATGAATTTTCCGGGTTATGGCAAATAAAAAAGGCCACCTGCAACAGGTGGCCTGTGCTTTTGCCAGGTGCTATGCCTACTTGCTGTTAATACGGTCCAGCACCTCCATTACTTCGCGTACATGCTGACGCGAGGTCTGCAACAAGGCATTTTCCTCTTCATTCAGCTCTACTTCTATAAAGCGCTCAATACCGTTTTTGCCGAGCACCACCGGCACACCCAGGTAGCAGTCGTCAATACCGTATTCGCCTTCCAGTTTGGCACATACGGGGAATACACGCTTCTGGTCTTTGGCAATAGCCTCTACCATCTGCGCGGCAGCCGAGCCGGGAGCATACCAGGCCGAGGTGCCCATCAGTTTTACGAGCTCACCGCCTCCGAATTTGGTGCGCTCGATGATGGCATCGAGTTTTTCCTTATCTATCATTTCGGTAACCGGAATACCGGCCACGGTGGTGTAGCGCGGTAGCGGCACCATGGTATCACCATGGCCTCCCATTAGCAGCGCCTGGATGTCTTTGGGAGATACGTCCAGCGCTTCGGCCAGAAAAGCCCGGTAACGGGCCGTATCCAGAATGCCGGCCATACCGAATACACGCGTGCGGGGTAAGTTCGAGGTTATATGTGCCTGATAGGTCATCACATCCAGCGGATTGGACACGATAATAATGATGGCCTCGGGTGAATGCTTTATTACGTTCTCCGTTACCGATTTTACGATACCGGCATTGGTCTCGATCAGGTCATCACGCGACATACCCGGCTTGCGCGGCAGGCCGGAGGTAATTACCACCACATCCGAGCCGGCCGTTTTACCGTAGTCGTTGGTAGAGCCGGTGGTGCGGGTGTCATACAGGTTAATAGGGGCTTTCTGCCAGATATCCAAGGCTTTGCCTTCGGCTATGCCTTCCTTAATATCTACCAAAACCACTTCATTGGCAATCTCTCTGTATGCTAATACATCGGCACATGTTGCTCCAACATTGCCGGCACCTACTACTGTTACTTTCATGGTATTTTTATTTTAAAATAGAATTAATGTTCAAACCCTGCAAACTTAATAAATAGCCTGCTGCCAATCATTGATACAGGTCATTATTTCCGTGCAGGCTTATCTCAAAAATCTGCCGGGTGGCAGGGGTTATCTTAAAGTCCTCGCTCAGCCGGTAGCCGGCCACCCAGGCTATCGTATCGCCCGACAGCACCACCATCACATCCTTTTTCAGGTTTACCGGCACCTTGCTGTCGATAAGCAAGTCGCTTACTTTTTTGTGCCCTTGCATACCCAGCGGTCTGAATACATCACCTGCCTGCCAGGGGCGCAGCAATAGCGGAAACTGCAGCTTGTCGGCATCCAGAGCGGCAATATGAGCTTGCCGGTCTATCCGGTAATCAGCGGCTGCCATCAGGCGGGTGTGCACCTGCCAGGGGCCTGTGGCATATGCAGCCTCTTCCGTTTGCAGAAAAAGGCCATCAGGTCGCTCATCAGTCAGCGGGCTCACCAGGAGGCGCTGCCGGTCGATGTTGAGTTGGTGGGTGGGTGAAGTGAATATTTTTCCCGACTGGTGCGGACCGTCAGCAAGCTGGTCGATCTGGGCATAATTAAAGCCCAGTGGCCGCAGCACCTGGTACAACACGGTCTGCCAGCCCGATAGCTTGTTCAGTTTGGCCAGGTCGATAAGCAGATGATTACCGCGCTGCTCGCTAAAGCCACTCCGCGCGATGACGCCTTGCACAAAGGCCTCTACCTGCCGCAAGCGCTGGGCGGTGCGGCCGGCTGCCTGCACAAAAGCCGGGTTGATCTGCTCCAGCTCGGGCACTACCCGGTGTCGCAGACGATTGCGCTGGTATTTGAGCGATTGGTTCGAAGAGTCCTCCCGCCAGTCGATCTGCTGCTCATGGGCAAATTGTAGGATTTCCGCCCGGCTGAAAGCCAGCAACGGCCTTAGCAGATACCCCTGACGCTCATCCAGGCCGTGCAGACCGGGCAGGCCGGTGCCTTTGGTCAGGTTAAACAAAAGGGTCTCGGCCACATCGTTGGCCTGGTGGGCGGTGGCTACCAGCGCTTGCTGTGCTTCGGCCAATTGGGCAAACCAGTTGTATCGCAGCTCACGGGCTGCCATTTGCAGGGAGATGCCGTGCGCCTGTGCATAGTCGGCCGTAGCGAAGCCTTTCAGGTAGTAGGGTACACCCAGCCTTTCAGCCAGTTGTTCTACAAAGCGGGCATCCGCCTCGGCCTCCTCGCCCCGCAGCCTGAAGTTGCAATGGGCCACTCCGGCCAGGTGCCCGCTATCGTGCAGCAGCCGGGCCAGCACCACCGAGTCGAGCCCTCCGCTGACAGCGGCAATGACCGCCCGCTGATCACCCGCCAGCCGTTTGATAATATCCCTGAACTTCTTTTCCACCTATCAAAAATATCTCTTTCCAGACAATCACCCGTTTGTGGGCAAGGAATATCTGCCATTTTCGGTATAACAGCTTACAGCCTGCCCGCGGCAGTCGGGCTTCCAGCTTTTGCCTCCTTTCTCCGCATCCCAGCTTTTACGCATTCCTACTCTGCGCTCTTAGCGAAATCTTGGTGCCCTTGGCGGTTAAGATACAAGATGGCAGATTGATGATTTTAGATTTTGCCAACATCCGTCCTCCGGCTTCGGTCATCTTACCTCAGACCTCAGACCTCTGTCACCCCCGCGCCCCCTCGTTCCCCTGCAGGGGAGGCC
>WFNR01000090.1 GCA_015488485.1 Cyclobacteriaceae bacterium
GCCTGCCAGAGGGCGGCATTGATGCGTCTGATAGTTCCTTTGGAGCCCCCGCGGTCGATGGTGATTTTCATGTGGGGAGTAGTGGCGACAAACTTGAACCAGACGTTGTAGTTTGGAGAAGTATTCCAGCAGGAGGCGGCATTTTTGTCGGGTGTGGCATTTACGGTTGTATAGGCAGCATCTGCTGAGCAGCCGTTGATAAGGCTTGACACATCTATGGCATTCACAAAATCATCGTTTGCCGGTTGGCCAATACCATATGTATATCCCACTAGCAATAAAAAAACTGCAGTTATTCTCATAGCCAAACCAATAAAAGTCAAATATTTATATCTTCATGATCGCAAAAGTAACTATATGTATATCTAAAAAGGTCAGTTCTCCAAAATCTCTATTTCCACCCGCACGTTTTTAATGGCCAGTTTGCTCATTTCGTCATATATGGGTTTCTTGCCACCCCAGCCAATTACTTCCATGCGATCCGGGCTTATGCCGAACGACATCAGGTAGCGTTTGATAATTTCGGCTCTTTTTAATGACAGCTCTTTGGCCGACCCGGTTTTTTCTATTACCGGTTGATTGAGAGTAAAGAATTTTTCCGAGTCTTCGGGGAGTAAAATCATTCTTCCCCTCTTGTTGCCATTGGTATGGCCATGTATTCTAATTTTGAGTTTTGGATTTTCTTTTAGCATCTCTACCAGCGTACTGAGTTCGTACTTGGATATAGGCTTCATGATTACCGCATCTTCAAAAAAGTACACATTGTACATAGTGGCTATATCGCCCACATCGTAGCGTCTGAGCGGGAAGCTGGCTATAAGCGTATCTCCTTTAAAATGGATAAATTCCTCATTTATACTATCAAGCGGAGCATCCAGCTTGATATCATGCTGTACTTTTTTGTATCCGAATATATTGGCGATTAGTTGTACAGCATGGTCCTTATTTTTGGGATCTGGGACTTTTACCAATTCCAACGATTGGAATACGCGGAGCAGTTTCAATGAATAAGGGTCTATTACCTCTACCGGACCTTTTACTTCTTTGTAGTTTTTGATATAATAGGTATTGAAGTACATCTTATATTTTCCTTCTTCCTCATAGGTTGCTGGTACATCGTCTTCTTGGTTTTCTTCAATAATTTCAGTAGCTGGTTTGCCACTCGTACTAACCTTTATCCAGCCACCTGACGGGGCTTCGTTGTCAGTAGGTTTATTTTCTTCCCTGGCTTCTTCTTTTTCAGGTATAGCCTGTTTGTCGGTGCTATCTTCAATTGTCGATGCAACTGCGGCTGTTTTTGGTTTTGATGCATCTTCACCAGCCAGTTCTTTTGGTGGCCATTCGTAGGGTTCGACAATCATAAACCAGCTGTCGATAAACTCGGTATTCTGGCGCATACGCTTCACATCATCATAACCGGCTTCCCCAGGTTGATATTCTTTGATATAAACATAGTAGTACTTTTTGATAGGGTGGTAAGCGAGCTTAGGGTCGTATTGTCCTTGTTTTCTTACATAGTCGCTGAACCCCAGGGCATTTTGTTTAATATGAAAGGTGCCGATTACCAGGTAGCGGCCGGGCGGAATTTTACTAATGTCAACTTCCTGGGCAATCGCATTCGGAGTGGTTGAACAAAACCCAACGATAAATAATACCAATACAAGCCAACTTTTCATAATTGAGAAAATTAGGTGAATAATACACTATCTCTGCCAGCCGGCAGAGCAGCAGCAAAACCAGGGGGAACAGGCTTTATATCAATAAGATAACAAATCTAAGTCAGAAATCCGCTAAAAACCTAACATTATAGGATTTTTTTAAGAAGGCCGACTACATATGTTCATGCTCAACAATCAGCACAACTACAGGTTTTTCAGCTTTTACCAGTTTAAAGCCAATACCGTCTTTCTGATACGAAATCTGATCAGCAGCAATTATTTTGTTATTAAGTGCGGTTTTTATTTTATCAATAAACGGTCCTTGTAGTCGTTTGATTTCACTGTAAAGGGCATTGATGTCCAGTTCTTCTTTGGAGAAAAGTACGCACAGGTAATCGGTGCCAATGGTTTCGTCTATCATGGCCGGGGTGTTTTCGTCCGGCACGTAAAAACTGGCTGCTTTAGCAAGTGCAGCAGAGGTATAGGTAGGAGGGAAGAAAGGATACACATCTCCGGTAAGATCGCTGGCAAACGCATAAATAAAGGCCGGGCTGTGATTGTTTATTTTTATGGTAAACAAGGTGCCTGAGGGATAGGATTTGGCTATTTTGTAGTAGCCCGGAGACAGCATTTCCACTTCCATGGGTGTTTTATCATCCACTAATGTCAGTTCAATGGAGCCACCCAGTTCGATACCACTTAGTTTTCCCGGGATCACATGTATGTCGAAGGCGTATTCAGTAAACTGTATCAGGTCGCCATACCTGATCCACATAAAGCCATCGTTACCCCAGTCGCTACCCCAGCTGTTTATCACCTCAAAAGACCCGCCATACTTGGTGTCATCATAGCCGATTATAGTTAGGGCATGCCCGGGCAGATCGCGGCTGAAGGTTTCTCTTGGTTGCCAGAAGTCCTTGGCCCAAAAGAAAGATTTGGGTATGTGCATACCAATAATCACCGGCAGGTTATCGTTGAGGGTAGCCTTGATAGCCTGTATTTTTTTTACCTTACCGTCATATTTATCAAACAAACGGGTGTATTCCGAAATGCGATAATAGGAGGCTTCCTCTTCAATTCGCGGTGTTGTGTAGTAGAGGTAACGCGATGGCAGATCGATATATTTGGGGGTGCCGTATTTTTTCATGGCATCCAGCATCTCAGGCAGGCTGACGACCGGTGTTTTAGCAACCGAGTCTTTTGCTACCTTATAATAGGGATAAAGAGGGGCGAAGGCATTGCGGGTGATCTCGGCCTTATTCCAGCCGTTTTCATGAGCCTTGATAATAGTATAGGCTGCATAGGCTGCTGCCCAGCCCGGGCTGGTGGGTAAATCGAGCTGGTTTAAGGGTTTGGGGCAGTACTCTTTCAGGCTGTAGGCCTGGGGCATGGTGCGGGTACCACGCACAGAAAAATACCGCTTAGGTACTTTGTTATATTCAAAGTCACTGAATTTAAGACCTAAGCGGTATTTTTTTGTTTGGGCGGCTAAAAAATTACTTGTCAATAACGCTGATAGCAGGATCAGCAAAAAACGTTGCTTCATTATGCTTTATCTGGCCACAAATACAAAGTCACTTCCGGGTTCATTATCACCGAATTCTCCGGCATGGGGCTCCATACGCAGGGTAAGCAGGTACCCTTGAAGCTCTTGCAGGGTAAGGATACGGTCTTGTCCGCCATAATCACGCAAGGCCTGCAAAAACTTACGGGCAAAGGGTGAATGTCCACCGGGCTTACCATCGGCCACATACTGCTTACCACCGGAGGTGATATACTTGCGGGTTTTAAAGCGCAGTCTGCGTTGGATAAACTCGCTGCGGGTAATATCGGCATAGATATCGTCCTGACCACGGCTGCCACTACGCGCTACCAGCGGATCGAAGGTGCCGCCAAAGCAGGCATCGAGGGTAAGCAGGATGTGGTTGCAGGGGATGTTATTGATAACCGTACGCAAGGTAGAATGTGAAATATAGGTGGTTTTTCCCGGATCGTTGAGTTTGCTGTCTTTGCCCACCAGATAGCCTTCGGTAAAGATCTCGTCAAACTGCCCATGACCGGCAAAGAAGATGAAAAGCTGGTCGTTGGGCTGATAGCTCTTCTTGGCATATTCACGAAGCTTGGCCATTATTTCACCGGTGGTGGCATTCAGCACCACTTCCGTTTTGAAGCCATAGTTTTCTTCAAGCTCCTGGGCAATGGTTTGTGCATCTTTAACCGGGTTGAAAAGGTCACTCCACTCATCATACTCATCTGTACCGAACAGCAGGGCATAATCTGTGCGATCGGCCAGCATGGCGGTAGCTGTACCTTCTACGCGCAATACGCGGATATCCGATACTTCCACCTCGTCCATGCTTACAGCTACTACCTTTAAGATATTATCACCTTCAGAAAGCACCACATCTCTTTCAATCAGTTTGTCATAACCGGTGCCGGTGGCCGGCTTAAAACCTCTTGACTGACCTACCAGGGCATCATTCAGGTACAGCTCGGCACTTTTGAGCTTGCCCTGACTCTTTACACCCACCTTTACTGTAAATTGTTTCTCTGTCAGATTGGTCTCATAAGTCTGCGGAGAAATCCACGTTATGGTAGGCACAATGCCATTCAGCTCCAATTGAATGACATTACTCTTGGCGCTGACTTTTTGCTGTGCATAAGCCGCAGTAGTCAGAAATGCCACAACGATGAACAATAACTTTTTCATGATATTTAAATAAATGGTTTTGCCAAATTCAGTTTTCAAAATTAAATGTAAATCTTACAAAATTGCAACTATTTCTATATATTTTTTGATTGGCAAATAATCATCACTTTTTATTGCTTGATAATTTTACCACTTACCACCCGGCTATTCTCCCCGGCTATGGTCATGCGGTAAATATAAACACCATGCGGAACCGCTTGTCCTTTTTCATCCAGGCCGTTCCAGCTAAAGTTGTAATAGCCACCCACCATGTCACTTGCTTGTAAGCTGGTAATCTGCTGTCCCATGGTATTATAGATATCCACCTGCACTTGATATTCTTTGGTAGCTGAAGGTAACCCGATATTAAAGTTAACCACAGTGCTGAACGGATTGGGGTAGGGTGTAGTGAAAAGCACATCTTCCGGCAGCAGGGCTTCCAGGGCACCTTCACCAAAATGTATTTCAAATTCGGTGGTACCACCATTTACAAAGCTATAGGTATCCTGCTGGCGCATATCTACCACCTTGAAGCGGGTTTTGTCGAGCAGGTAAACGGGCGGGGCATCAGCGCCAAAATAGCTGTTGTCCCAGTATATTACCTCTTCCTTGCTGCTGTTAACAGGGCCTGTATAGGTAAATACCCATTTCTCATAATTTTTGGTAGTACGTATATCCTTTTGGAAGGCCGGCTCGAAGAACTCAGGGTGAGAAACCACCATGCGAGGTGTTTCAGCAATAGCCGGTGGTTGTACGCGGTCGTACTTGTCGTAGCTATACAGGGCATCTTCTGCCATACCCACAGCCGCCAATTGAGTTTCATAACCCTCCTCGTCAGTGCGTAACAAGCGGATTTCCCACGAGTCGGCCGACAACGGGTTGGTGTTTTCGTGAGCCTCGCTGATACGCCCACCGGCATTGTTGGTAATGGGTATGGTGAGGGTAACATTGTTGGAAGTAGGGTTGAAGACGAAAGCCCCTTCTCCGGCCCCCAGGGTATTGGCATCGAAAAAGCTGCCGTTGAAGCCTTGCGGCACCTGGGCTTCGGCATCGGTGATACCAGAAGCCGTTTGAATATCCGACCAACTTACAGTAAAGTTGTAGGGGTTGCCGATCAGGTTCCAGCCCGGCACCAGGTTGATGGTTACCGGGCCGTTTTGGCCTACCTTGGGGGTTTCACCGGCACCTGATAGTACCGAAGCACTACTGGCAGCCAGGGTAAAGTAGCCGGCCCCCAGATTCATATCGGTAAAACCATTGCCGTATTCGGCATAGCTGGTACTGGCCGATGGCCCGCCCGGCCAACTGAACATACGTATTTTCTTGTTGTCGTAAGTGCCGGCAGTGATTTCATCGAATACGGTTACGGCATCTTTGCTATCCAACTCAAGTGGAATAGCGGTAATGCGATATTGATTTTGCTGGTTGCCCACCCCAAAATTGCTTACCGGCAGGCCGTTGGGATAGCGGATATTAGCCTTGGTAAAGGCAATGGTGTCGATATTCATCAGGCCGTCCTTCAAAACGATATAATAATCCAGCCCAAGTTGTTCATTATTGGGTAGGGGCACCTCCACCGTATAATTGCCAGTAGCCGGATCTCCGGTTAACGGGTTGGCCTGATAAGCAGAGGAACTGCTTGAGAGACCACGATAGGTAAGGGTGGCTTCCAGCACGCCCGATCTGTCGGTAAGGGTAACACTGGCCGGATTGCTGGCGCCACTTACAATGGTGGTGGGTACTGACAGGTTGCTGGCTTGCGGGGCTTCCAGGTCGGCTGCTCCATAAACAAGCACCCTGTTGTTGCCTAGATCGGCCACAATTAAATTTTCTGATATATCCCACTCGGCACTATAGGGTTCATTCAACGTACGGCCCGAAATGGAATTGTAATTGGCGGTATTGGAATTGGCATCCGGTTGTCCCAGGATGATATCAGGGGCAGTGGTGTTATCCGTTGGTATGCTGTTATAGATAAGGATACGGTTGTTGCCGAAGTCAGTGATGGCCAGTTTACCGGTTCTTGAAACACTTACACTGGTTGGCATCCTCATACTGGTAGGGCCTACGCCACCATCGGAATAGCCAAAATCAACTTGACCCAAAACCAGATCGGCTGCAGCGCCATTGGTTGTGGGTATGGTATTGTAAACAAGTACTCTGTTATTACCAAAGTCGGCTATCAGTAGCTTGCCATCCGGACTTACGGCCGTGCCGGCTGGTGTGCTCAACTGGTCAGCGCCATTACCAAAGTCTGAGGATGTGAAATCGGGTTGCCCAACCACTACATCGGCTGCGGCTCCATTGCTGGTAGGTATTTGATTGTATATCAGCACTCTGTTATTACCAAAATCACTGACTATAAGTTTGGCGTTGGCACCTTGATCATAGGTGGTTACTAACGTGAAATAATCGCTAAACTGGGTGCTGGATACACCAGATATTGCTGTATTAAAATCCGGTTGTCCGATCACGAGACTGGCAGCCTGACCATTTTGCATATTAGGACTAACATTAAATGCCAGCACTCTACCGTAATCCGATACAAACAAAAACCCTTGGGCATAAGCTATCGACAAGGTTGCTTGCACGAAGGTAGATGCGGAAGGGTTAGGATACTCGTTACTGGTATTAAAATCGGGTTGACCCAGTACTACATCGGCAGGAGTATTGGCATCGGCAGGCATTTTATACCAAATACTTACCCTGTTGCCATTGGTTACAGCAAGCATTTGCTTGATGTCTGATCCATCTGCCAGAAAAGGTACTACCACCACATCAGATGGTTCTGGCAATGTGGTTTCAGAAAAGAATTTGTCAGCAGTAACGGCATCCGGTTGCCCCAATATAATATTGGCTTCTTTCATATTACCCAGCTCGTTGGGCGCGTTGGTAATATCAATATGTACGTAGCGTATCACCGGTTTGGCGCTGCCGAATGTGGCGTCACCAGCTTGCTGAGCCCTTATACCCAGCAAGCCTCCCGAACCGGGCGTAATTGTATTGCCGCTTACTGTAGCATTACCACTGGCAATACTAAAGGTGACCGGTAAATTTGAAGAAGCAGTAGCCGTAACGGAGAAGGAACCGTCTGCTAAATTTTGATCACTAATAGGAGGGAAAGTTATGGTTTGGGAGCTTAACAAACCATTCCAGCCGGTTACATTACCAAAGTCGGAGGAGTTGGTAGCGGTAAAATCAGCTCCACCCAATGCTGTATTGTCCTGAAGATGTACGTAATCGGCAGATATATTAGCAATTACCTGAGCCGAAAAGATGCCGGCCTCACCAGGATTTGACGAATTTATTACTACCGGGGCCAATTCTGTGCCATTGAGTCTTAATGACTCACTGATAGTTTGGGTACTCTCGGCAGCTATTGTTACCTCTACTCCAGCATCAACATTCAAGGTATTGAATGATTGATTCTTCGCTAATTTTATTTTACCCGACTTGAAAGTAGCATTAAAGAAAATATTATTTGAAAGGATTGTTGCGTTACCGTCAAGTATGGCAATGTAAAACCGGCTTTTGCCCTTGATTTCTATGGATTTTGTAGTAGCAGAGAAAACAAATGTTGAATTTTCACTGTTGAAACTGCCATTATTGTTAAGGTTATTGCTAAATTCAACAACATTAACCTCAGAAGTTCCCCAATTAGTCTGACTACCGTTATTGAGGGAAATGTATTCGGAGCTAAACTTAAAGTTATTGGAATTGAAAGTGCCGTTATTGAAAACGGTGGTCTGGGCAGAAAAGTCACCGGTTAAACTCCATTCTGCATTTTTACCACTAAAAGTAACCCGATTGTTTGAATGCAAATTATCGGCCATAAAAATAGTATTACCTGTTTGACCGGAAAGAAAGATTAACTGGTCAAAATCTCTTGAAACCCCATTGCTTAGGGTAAGGGAGCCGCCAATGGTAAGGGTGTTGTCTATTATATTGTTGTTGGTAATTGATACGCTACTGGTATTACCGGTCCAATCCATATTATTTACCCAGGCAGGTTGGTCGAGGGTTAGCGTTCCGTCAGTGGGGAAGGAGTTTGAGGTAAAAAAGACATTATCCAGTGGCCCGGGGCTGTCATCGTAAAAAGTAACACCATTGTCGGTATCTACCCAGTGGTTGGCAGCATCGGACCAGTTGCCGCTACCGCCCACCCAATAATAGGAACGACTGGTGATGGGTGTGATATTCCAGCCGGTTACGTTGCCGTTGTCAATTGAGTTTACGGCAGCAAAAGTTGCCCCTCCGATTGCATTATTATCTTGCAGATACAGGTATTCCCCGGCTACCGCATTGGCAGGTTGCAGAATATGGGCTTGTTGGCCATCTATTGAAGAACGAATAATAATTGGCAAGGAGCGTTTTCCTTTGGCTATTAACTGGTTTACTGTCTGTGTACTGTCACTGTTTAATACAATATCTGCTCCGGGCAAGAATGTCAGGGTATTAAAGGTGTTACTGCCCATAAATCTGGATTTGCCAGCTACTGTTACATTGTAAAATTGTGCGGTATTAGCCAAGTCTGCGTTGGTCAAATAAATTTCGGATGTGCCTGCATCAATACCCGAAGGTTGGTTAGTTGCAATATTTCCACCTTCCACATAAACCTGAGAGTTGCCTAAACTTAACAGCCCGGAATCGCCAATAGCAATTATTTGAGTTCGGATAGTGTAATCCTGGCTGTTTAAAGAAGCGTTTTCGATATTCAGTGAGCCAATATTAACGGAATCTATAAGTAGCCACTGACCACCACCACTTAAGGATAGTTCCAGGTTGGAAAAATCCTGCCCTCCTATACCTATCACATTATTAGTGGTATTATTAATAAAAAAGAGATTTTCAATGTTTGACAAAACGATATTGGCACTTGGGTCGATTGCCAGGGAGCTACTGATAGTTAAATCATTACTTGCCTTGGAATCGAAGGTAACATTATTAACATTAGCCTCGATGGTTATACTGTTACAAACTACCGGTATATCAAGGGTAATGGTGCCGCCTGTGGCAATGGGGCTGTTTGATTTGATAATGATATTATCTACCGGCCCGGGTGGCGAGCTGGGTACAGAGATGCTCGTAGGTGAGTCTGACCAGGAATTAACATCATTCCAATTACCAGATCCGGTACTCCAGTAATAAGTAACGGGGGTTATGCTATTCAGGGTCCAGCCAGTAACATTGCCCTGGTCAATGGCATTGAAAGCATTGAAATCAGCACCTCCGGCAGCGTTATTGTCTTTCAGTATAATGTAATTGGCGTTTACCGTTCCCGCTGACTTCGTAAGAGTGGCCTGTACGCCTTCCTGGGTCGATACTATACTTACCGGTTGAGATCTGGTGCTGTTTACTATTATATCGCCCACAATAGTGTAGGAATAACCTGGGGTAAGGGCCAAATTGGTGCCGGCTTCCAGGATTAGATCATTATCTACAGTAAGGTTGCCAGCTATAGATACACTTTGCTGCAGTGTAAGATTATAGGTGTTTAAATCTCCTGTAATACCTTGATTGATAACTAAATTGGATGTGCCGGCATCAATAATAGCATTTGCGGCATAATTGGTATAGCTGCCCAATTGTATGGTTGATTTGCCCAAATTCAATCGAATGGTGTCAGCGCCATAGAGGGACAAAGTTTGTTCAATAGTTACAGGGTTGTCATTGGTATTTATTGTTCCTGAATTAATTTGTATGCCATCAGCGGCAAGTGAATCCATTATATTCCAGGTGCCATTGCCACTGAAAGTAAGATACCTTGACGAAAACCTGTTGTCCCCCATTAAAATTTGGTTGTTGTTGTCAGAAACAAAATTTATCGGGGATACATTGGTTATTACTCCATCGGCAATAATAAGAGAGCCACCTATGGTCAATGGGTAGGCATTCCCCTCAATGGTAGGATTACGCATACCGTTTGTCCAGACCATATCCCGGCAAAAAGCAGGCTGGTCGAGTGATACATTGCCTCCGGTCGGGAATGAATTGTCAGTAAAATTCACATTATCGTAAATACCTGGTGCTTCGGTATGGAAAGAAATACCGTCAACATCGCTGGCCCAATGACTCACATCGCTCCAATTGCCCGAGCCACCTACCCAGTAATAGTCCAGGCCAACAAGCGGGTTACTAAGAAAATCCCAACCTGTATTGTTGCCCATATCAATGGAGAGGTTTGCAGGCTGATCGGTAGCCAAGCCATTATCCAGTGTATTGTCTTGTAAACTAAGATAACTTACATCTATAACAGCCCCAGCACCTGCATCAATCATTAAAGTAGCGGCAGTGCCCGGGTTGCTACTGTATATTTCGATAAGCTTCGACCTTTTTCCGAGGGCTGTAAAACTATTAATTATGGTTTGTGTACTACCTGACTGCAGCCCGACTAAAGCACCTGCTTCTATTGTCAAATTATTATAGGTGAAATCGTCCAGGATGCCAAAGTTGCCATCTTGCATTAAAACTACATTGTTAAAAGATATCAGACCCGGATAGTCGCTTATAATTCTTGAGGAAGTTGTGGCCCTGTCTTTAAACCACATTGTTGAGCTGCCGGCATCAAAAACAGTTGAGGCTGAGCGATTGTAAAACTCTTCCAGATACACATTAGAGCTACCCAGTAAGATAGTGCCGGCATGATTAAAATCAATATAAAGTGTTTTTCTTATAGCCACAGGGTTGCTGTTGGTGGTTAAAGACCCGTTGCGTATTGTCATCCGGTAGGTGGATAGTGAATCCTGAAGGCTCCAGCTTCCCGTTCCGTTGAAGATTATTTCTTCTTTGTTGTCATCAACCATCAGGTTGTCGGCCATATCAATTACTTGTCCGGGAGAATTAGCTTCGAAACGCAAAAAGTCTATATCGCGGGTCACCCCGTTGTCAAGTATAAAAGAGCCATAAATACTTAATCTGACCGGATCTTTCGCCTGTATCAACGGGAAATTGCTACCGGAACCGGATTCCCAGATAAAATCTTTGCAAGCTGCATTTACATCAATATTTAACAGCCCGCCATTCGGGAACGATGTAGTGGTGAAATAGACATTGTCCAACTGACCCGGCAGATCGCTGGCAGGCACATAGGTGCCTGCCCCTAACGGGCTGGATTCCCAGTGGCTCAGGTCACTCCAGTTGCCGGGACCACCAACCCAGCGATAATCCAGAGGTGTAATACCGCTAAAACTCCAACCCGGGGTATTCCCATTATCTATGGCGTTGGTCGCCAGTACATCAGTAGGCAGCCCATTGTCAATCTGATTGTCCTGTATGCTGACAAAATCTACGTTTACAATAGCCCCCGTAACTTGCAAATTACCCAGGGTGCCGGGGGTATCCGAATTAATATTGGATAGTTCTGACCGGGTACCTACTGCATTTAATGTATCGGTGACTGTAAATGTGTTTCCGGCACGGATTGACAATGTACCTCCGGGTGTAATAGTCAAATTACTGGTTGTGATATCAGATTGAGTGCGCAAAGTGCCATTTATCAGTATATTGGCGGCAAAGGTGCCGGCATACTGGCTGTATAAAAAGTTATTACTACTTACATCCGTGCCAAAAATAAGTACAGAATTACCGATATTGAATACAGGCGTTGAGGTGTAAATTTGCAACCCCCGGTTAAGATATATTTCAGATGCGTCCCAGTTAATTACAGGTGAGGTATCGTTTATTTGTAGAATGTCGTTGCAAATCACCGGGAAGCCGTTGCTGTTGAATGTACCGTCATATATATATATGCTGTGTTCGTTATATAGGGTATCCTGTAAATTCCAGGTACCTCCACCTTGAAAATAAATTGTACCCCATGGAATCTGATCGCTGGCCATGGCTATGTTGTTGGGGTTCTTGCTTGAGTCAAAATAAAGCGAGGCAATTGTACGTTTCACACCATTGTCAAGCACAAAATCACCGTAGATGGTAAGTGGCGCATCGTACCCAGCTTTGATTTCGGGCAAGGTAATACCCGAACCGGGCTCCCATATCATATTGATTACAGCCACTGCTTTATCTATAGTAAGTACACCACCTGTTGGGAATGAATTGCTGTTGAAGTTTACATTATCTATGAAAGCAGGCCCTTCTGTAGCAGGCACTGTTGTGATGCCCCCGTCTGTACTAGTTGTCCAATGGCTTACATCGCTCCAGTTGCCGGTGCCGTTTACCCAGTAGTATTCAAGGGTGGTGAGTGGGCTTGTGGAGAAATCCCACCCTGAGTTATTGCCGCCATCAATGGCATTGATAGCCGGGTAGATGCCAGCTACGCCATCATCAATTATGTTGTCGATAATACTCACATAATTGGCCGTTACGCTTGCTCCTGCTACATACAGGGTGGCTTGGGTACCCGGAGTTTGCGATTCAACAATGGCCAGTTCACTGCGCGAATTACCCTGTAAGACCAGTTCCGATGTAATGGTTTGGGTGGTGCCACTGTTCAGATTAATGCCCGCTTCGCCCAGTACCTGAAGGCTGTTGTAGGTATTGCTGCCACTTATGTTACATATGCCGGAAATAATATAGACCTGATAATAAGTCTGGCTACCGCTTATGCTCGGAATAGTGCTGTTTTTATCTAAAACAAACTGGAAAACGGAAGTGCCGGCATCAAAGCTTCCGGGTACAGCATAATTTGACAGCCTGTTGAGGGTAATTATAGATGCTCCGGCATTAAAGTCACTGGTGTTATAGAGCTCAGATTCTAATGTAATGTTATAGTCGGCTGTATTTAGGGTACCACCCCCATTGTTTTTCAAATTTTCAGCTACCACATCACTTTCCAGATCCCAGGAGCCACTACCGGCAAAATACAAATCACCACCCTGCCAAAAAGTAACATTAGGGTCCTTTTGGAAGAGATTATCGGCTAGGTTAATGGTAACATTGTATTTGGTGGCTTTGAAGTAAATATATCTGATATCACGATATACTCCGGGGTCGAGCACAAAATCGCCATATACATTGAGCGGATAGCTGTCAGCCCAAAGCACTGGTTTGCTGGCTCCGCTGCCGGGCTCCCACTCAAAATCATTACAGTCGGCCGTTACATCGATAGTAAGCTGACCGCCACTGGGGAATGACTGATTATCGAAATTTACATTATCATATTGCGTAGGCATTTCGGAAGCCGGGCTAAAAGTAACACCATCAGTAGTTACCTGCCAATGGTTCAGGTCGCTCCAGTTGCCGCTGCCGCCCGTCCAGTAATAATCACGGGTGGTGCAATTGATTACGATATCAGAACCATTATCAACCGAGTTGGCCGTGTAATCAGCCGTAGTTACCCGAATTCGATATTTTGAGGTTGGACTTAAAGTTATACCAAGGGGTATGGTGCAATAAATATAGTCTTCGGTAGTAGTAGATGATACAACAGAACCGATACTAGTGGGCGAAGTAAATGAGCCAGTTTCATCTGAAAGCTCAGCTGTATATGTGTAGGTGCCGGTAGGGGTCCCTGTTAGTGTAAACCTCATGGTGAAACTCTCATTTTCACACAAGGAGAAAGGCACGTCAGTGGCAGTAATAGTCTGTGCCATGGTCTGGGCAGTATGCCAAAAAAGGAAACCGACAAGCAAGGATAACAAGTAAATCTTTTTCATATCAATTGATAATTTAGGTCGATAGAAACAAAAAATATTCATTAAGCGCCCCCACCGGGAGGAGGGGGAGGTTCAGGCAGGGTGCCACCACCGCCACCACCGTTGTTCCCACCATTACCATTACTGATAAGCAAATAAGTGAGGGCTCCGGCCACTACGGCACCGGGTATCACATACACCAATATGGAGGTTTTCCTGAGCTGAAACTCAGCGCTCACGGCCGCTTCCTTGGGTTTGCCGGGGTCGAACAGTTTTACCTGGTAGCTGCCTTTTTCAAAGGTTTTGGGTACCTGCCAGGTATAGTGGCCTGAACTGCCCACATCAGGAATCTCGGCCAGTGTGCTGTTGCCTTGCAGGATGGCCATCTTCAGCCTGCGCGAAGCATCACCGCCTTTCCATTTTACTTCCAGTTCCTTGCCGGGTTTGGCTTTGGTTTTGGCATCGGGGCTGATAATCGCCAGCGGGGTAAAAGTAACCGTGGCCACTACCTCAAAAGTAACCGTGCCGGTAAAATTGCCCATCTCCTTGATGGCGTTCCAGGTTATGCTCTTACCCAGCCCGGCAGTCTGGTCGGGGCCTACATCACCTTCCACTTCTTTCAAAGGTTCGGAAAAGTTGTTGATCGAGCTGCGTAATTCTACGTTGAACTTCTGGCCTTCTACATCGGCAACGAGGTCGTAGGTAACAATTACTTTATAACCCTCGGCCCTGGCCTGTACATTCTTTACTGTCTGGCCAAACAAAGGCCCCCACAAAAAGGTTGTAGATAAAATGGTTAGTAAAAACTTTCTCATAATCTATGGTTGTGAGCTATAAATCAAATCCGTCCAATCAGAAAGTAAATATAGGAATTTTAATGCCACGGATATAAATAATTTGCCATGAAATTACATCATTTTAATACACTCAAGTTTAATACCGGCAACCCCGCATAAAGTAACTGTAAAATTGTAATTCGTTGTTACATTTGCTGCTATGCGTACTTTTACCTACAGACAAAGCTTTTATTTCCTTGTTATACTCCTTTGGGGAATTGCCTGCGGTCGTCAAACAGCTACTGATAGCGACTGTGCCACCACAGCTTGTCAACGCCAGCAGGCGTACGACCAGGTAATGGCTGCCCACGATAAGGTAATGGCCCGTATGCCACAGTTGGACTCACTGGCCGGCTTATTAAAGGAGCGAATGAACAGCGCTGCAGACTCATTAAAAGTCGATGAGATCCGGCAAGCCCTCACCGCCCTGGAGGCTGCCGATCAGGCCATGTGGGATTGGATGCACGGCTTCGATGCCAATGGTATTAAGGCGCTGCCCGATTCGTTGGCGCTGCACAGGCTGCAGTTGGAAAAACAGCGACTGGATAGTGTGGCCGGGCTGTTCGACAGTGCCACGGCTGCCGCCTCTCATATTTTACAATAGATCAACGTTTTCGTGTCAGCCAATCCCTGGCAGCGGTAAAGGCCGTCAGCCACGGTGATACCTGCCAGTCGGTGCCGTCAGGCAGCCAGGCCCATTGCCAGGGGCGGATAGCGCGCTCCAGATGGGGCATCATGGCCAGGTGGCGGCCATCGGCTGAGCACAGGGCTGCTGCTTGCAGGTCGGAGCCATTGGGGTTGCCGGGGTAGGTAGCGTGGCTGTAGGTAGCCGCCAGGTTCACCTGCTGTGGTTCGGGTATGTGAAACTTACCCTCGCCATGTGCTACCCAGATGCCCAGGCGGCTGCCGGCCAGCGGGCGCAGCATTATGGCATTATTGTCGGGGATATCCACGGTAAGGAATGCCGATTCGAATTTGCCCGAGTCATTGGGCTGCATTTTAGGATGATTATCACTATCGGGATACAGCAGATCCAGTTCCATCATCAACTGGCAGCCGTTGCACACCCCCAGGCTCAGGGTGTCGGGCCGGGCATAAAAGGCTGCCAGCGCCTGCCTGGCCTTGTCGTTGTAGCGGAAAGCCCCGGCCCAGCCTTTGGCAGAGCCCAGTACATCGGAGTTGGAGAAGCCGCCTACAAATACCACCATTTGCACCTCCTCCAGCGTCTCACGGCCGCTCACCAGGTCGGTCATGTGTACATCTTTTACCCGGAAGCCGGCCAGGTAGAGGGCATAGGCCATTTCACGGTCACCGTTTACCCCTTTCTCACGGATGATGGCAGCTACGGGTCTTTGCGCTTCCGGTGGCAGTGCGGGCAGCTTACCACTGAAACCGGCCGGTAGTTGATAGGTAAGCGGTTGTTTTGCCAGGTTTTGCTGGCGCGCCAGCGCCTGCGGCCGGGCTGTTTGGTGCAGTTCGAGCAGGTGTGAAGAGCGGTACCATACCTGGCGCAGATCATCTACTGCCAGCGACCAGCTTTGTTGTCCGTGTTGTATGGTTACAACAGGTTCAGAGGTTACCTGTCCCAGTTCTACGTATTGCAGTCCGGCTGCTTGCAGGCGTGTGATGAGTTTATCATCGTTTACTTGTACTACTACGCCCGGCTGTTCGCTAAACAATATTTTTACCGGGTCAGCCTCCAGATTGCTGATATCTACTTGAAGGCCGGTATCGGGGTTGGGAAAGCACATTTCCAGCAGGGTGGTGAGCAGTCCACCCGCCGATACATCATGGCCGGCTATAATCTCCCCGGCCGCGATGGCCTCCTGCAGGGTGTCGAACACCCTGGCCAGGTAGGCGGCATCGTGTATGCGGGGCGCCTGCTGCCCAGGGCTACCTAGTATCTGGGCCAGCGAGCTGCCACCCAGGGCAAAATCGTCCTGGCTCCAGTTGAGGTACAACATCCGGCCACCCCTGGCGCTGCACAGGGCCGGCTCCACTACCTTATTAAGGTCAGTTACCTCAGCAATGGCCGAGATGATTACCGTACCCGGTGATTTTACCGTTTGCCCATCAGCATATTTCTGGGTCATCGACAACGAATCCTTGCCGGTAGGGATATTGATACCCAAGGTACAGGCAAAATCGCTGACCGCTTGTACGGCCCGGTACAGCCGGGCATCCTCACCGGCATTTTTGCAGGGCCACATCCAGTTGGCGCTTAGCGATACTCCTTTGAGCCCACCGGCTACGGGTGCCCATACCAGGTTGGTCAGGGCTTCGCTCACGGCCAGCAGCGAGCCGGCTGTAGCATCCACCAACCCGGCTGCCGGGGCATGGCCGATACTGGTGGCTACCCCTTGATGGCCGTCATAGCTCAGGGCCATTACGCCTACGTTGTTCAGGGGTAACTGATAGCGGCCGCAGATTTGCTGTTTGGCTACCTTGCCGGTTACCGAGCGGTCTACCTTATTGGTAAGCCAATCTTTGCAGGCCACGGCTTCCAGTTGCAGCACCTGTTCTATATAAGTGGGAATCGCGCTGGGATCATATTTGAGTTCCGGATAGCTAACGGGTATTGTTTTGTCTTCCAGAATGGTTCTGGGTGAGGAGCCGAACATATCGAACAAACTCCAATCAATCGGGTTTTTACCGCTGCGACCGACAAAGGTAAAACGCTGGTCACCGGTGGTTTCGCCTACCACATACAGGGGCGCTCTTTCTCGCTCGGCTACCTGTTGTAGTTGGCTCAGGTCGTCCGGTCCGATAATCAGACCCATACGCTCCTGGCTTTCGTTACCGATAATCTCTTTTTCCGACAGGGTAGGGTCGCCCAGTGGCAGCTTGCTTACCTCTATACGCCCCCCGGTGGTCTCTACCAGCTCCGACAGACAGTTGAGATGACCACCCGCCCCATGATCGTGAATGGAAACAATGGGGTTTTTATCCTGCTCGGCCATGGCACGGATGGCGTTGGCTACGCGCTTTTGCATCTCGGGGTTGGAGCGCTGGATAGCGTTAAGCTCGATGGCATTGCTGAACTCTCCGGTAGCTACCGATGATACCGCTCCGCCACCCATGCCGATGCGGTAGTTGTCGCCCCCCATCACCACTATTTTCTGGCCGCTCTTCGGCTCACCCTTCAGGCTGTCTGCCTTTTTGGCAAAGCCTACCCCTCCGGCCAGCATTACCACTTTGTCATAAGCGGTAATTTCACCATCGTTGCTGTTTTCAAAAGTCAACAGGCTGCCGCAGATCAACGGCTGCCCGAATTTATTGCCGAAATCGGAGGCTCCGTTGGAGGCTTTTATCAGGATGTCGAGCGGTGTTTGGTAGAGCCAGGGTCGCGGGGGTATGCGTTCTTCCCAGGGGCGCCCGGCAGTAGTACGCGGGTAGGCGGTCATATACACAGCCGTGCCGGCCAGTGGAATACTGGCTTTACCACCGGCCATGCGGTCGCGTATCTCACCCCCGGATCCGGTAGCAGCGCCATTGAAGGGCTCCACGGTAGTGGGGAAGTTATGTGTTTCAGCCTTGAGCGACAAGACCGACTCAATCGGTTTTTCGGCAAAGAAATCAGGTTGATGCTGGCTTTGCGGGGCAAACTGGTTGATGTGTGGCCCGGCAATAAAGGCTACGTTGTCTTTATAGGCCGAGACCAGCCGGTTGGGATTTTCTTTGGCGGTTTTTTTAATGAGCTGAAAAAGCGACATGGGCTGCTCGCGCCCGTCTATTATAAAGGTGCCGTTAAATATTTTGTGCCGGCAGTGTTCGCTGTTTACCTGTGAAAAGCCGAATACTTCACTATCGGTAAGGGGTCGCCCCAGTCTGCGGCTTACGTCTTCCAGATAGGCAATTTCTTCTGCGCTCAGGGCCAGCCCCTCTTCCCGGTTGTAGGCGGCAATATCGGTGATATCGCGGATAGGCTCGGGCTGGTGGTTGATGTGAAAAATTTGCTGATCAAGCTGCTGATAAAGCGCCTGCAACATGGGGTCGAAGTCGTCACCTTCCTGGTA